>JAAGZR010000513.1 GCA_024206155.1 Aliivibrio sp. | reverse complement strand
AATTCAGATGAATCAAAAAGAGCCATTGCAGCGGCGTTACGAGCCATTACAGAGGCGTTATCAGCGATTACCGCATCACCAGAAAATGCACGGCCAAGGCCAGTTGCTGATTGTGCGTTTAGTTGGAAACCGGCAGCAGTAGCTTGTTGTGTTGCAAGAGTGATGGTTGCTGCTAGAAGTGTTTTTGAAAACAGACGCTTCTTATTCATAATTATTATATTCCATGTATTGTTATTTCCTTTCAATTCTGCGACTGAAAAGATTTTTTAGTTGAGACTGAAATCTCGATGCCGAGATAATAACGATCAGATCATAGCTGACAAATCCGACCACTTCTAAAAATTCATTAAAATTCGTGATCTGGTCGTGATTTGCATTTAAATAGCACTATTAATTAACAATACTAGAGCTAAAACTCTATTTTTAGCCTCATTTTCCCTTAATGACAATATGATTAACTTGTTGATTATGTTTGTTTATTTTTTTGCGCCTACATGATTTAGAGTTTAAGCTCTATAATGGTCATTTTCTAATGTTAAATTGATGAAAACTTTTAATTTTTTTACTTTTTTTGGGAGGAATATTGGTGAGTGGTTATAAAGTATTCACGAGGTGCTTACTTGGTTTTGAATTCATTAATTAAGCAGAAAAGTAGTAAAAGAACATAAAATTGATCTATTTCAATAAATGAATTCTGAGACGCGTTATAGTTAATCTCGTTATCTGGTTGAGCAATCAACCCGTTGAGCAAGATAACATTTCCTTTTGAAGGCTGACTTTACTTTCTCCTTATCAGGTGAAACTGATTTTACAATTGGCTATTATCGTTAATTGTTTTTTATTCTGACCACATCGATTGATGTGGTTTTTTTTTATCAAAATAGTCAGTAGGCTACATTTTCACGGGTCAGATCGTTAGCTTAATCGCTCTCATATTTTTTTTACTTTCCTATCTAATTACCTTTATTTCTAACAAGTGAACAAGACTTTATGAGTGATTAATAATTCGCCGCTCACATTTCTACTATAACGCACTTTTCAAAATTAACAAATTGGTTACAATTTGAGGTCTGACCACTTACTAGGTTGATATTATGCAAGGAGATGCAATGTCAAACGCTAAATTATCAAAGACCTATCAGCCATTGACGACACGACAAGGTGAGCGCATTGCGGTTGTTTCAGGTATTCGAACCCCATTTGCTAAGCAATCCACGGCTTTTATTTCTACGCCTGCGGTAGATCTCGGTAAGCTTGCCGTAAAAGCATTGATGGATAAAACAGACATAGATCCAAAATTGATTGATCAAGTTGTCTTTGGCCAAGTAGTGCAAATGCCAGAAGCGCCAAACATTGCACGTGAAATAGTATTAGGTACAGGTATGCATATCGCAACCGATGCCTACAGTGTGACTAGAGCGTGCGCGACCAGTTTTCAAACCACGGCGAACGTAGTGGAAAGCATCATGGCTGGCACTATTGATATTGGTATTGCTGGTGGTGCAGATTCTTCTTCTGTATTGCCTATTGGGGTATCAAAAAAAATGGCCGCGACGCTGCTTGCTCTTAGCAAAACCAAAACCATAAGTCAGAAACTCTCCCTTCTTCGTACTTTATCAATGAAAGATCTTGCGCCTGTGCCTCCTGCTGTTGCTGAATATTCCACAGGGATCTCTATGGGACAAACCGCAGAGCAAATGGCGAAAACTCACGGCATAACACGTGAAGAGCAAGATGCGTTAGCACACCGTTCGCATTCATTAGCAGCAAAAGCATGGCAAGACGGTTTGATACAAGATGAAGTCATGACCGCTTTTCCAGAACCGTATAAAACCTGGCTAGATCAGGACAATAATATTCGTCACGACTCAGATCTTGCAAGTTACGCTAAATTACGTCCCGCGTTTGATAAAAAATACGGTTCAGTGACTGCAGCCAACAGCACCCCCTTAACTGATGGTGGTGCTGCAATATTATTAATGAGTGAAAAGCGCGCCAAAGAACTAGGTTATGAACCGTTGGGCTATATTCGATCTTTTGCGTTTAGCGCGATAGATGTGCATAACGACATGTTAATGGGACCATCTTATGCCACACCAATGGCCCTCGATAAAGCGGGTATTTCTTTATCAGATTTAACCTTGATAGATATGCACGAAGCTTTTGCCGCACAAACGTTATCGAACGTAAAAATGTTTGCATCCGATAAATTTGCCAGAGAATGCTTAGGCAGAGATAAAGCCATTGGTGAAATAGACATGGATAAATTCAATGTGCTTGGTGGGTCAATTGCTTATGGGCATCCTTTTGCGGCAACGGGAGCCAGAATGATCATTCAAACATTGCGAGAACTAAAGCGCCGCGGTGGTGGCTTTGGGTTAAATACCGCATGTGCCGCAGGTGGCCTAGGTGCAGCAATGGTTTTGGAGGCTGAATAATGACATCAGGAATAAATAACAGTGCTATTGAAGCAGTAGAAAACAGCAGTGCCTTTACCTGGTTTAAAGACGATGCCGGTATCGCTTGGCTGACGATTGATGTGCCTAATGAAAAAATGAACACACTAAAGTCAGCATTTGCAGAACAAGTGACTCAAGTACTTAATGACATTGAAGCACAACATTCAGACATTAAAGGCTTGGTCATTCAATCAGGCAAACCTGATAACTTTATAGCAGGCGCAGACATTAGCATGATAGCTAACTGTGAAAGCGCAGCAGAAGCGCAAGCGTTGGCTGAAAAAGGTCAGCAGTTGTTTCAACGCATTGAAGATCTACCATTTGCTAGCGTTGCCGCGATTCATGGTCCTTGTCTCGGTGGTGGATTAGAGTTGGCACTGGCGTGTGATTATCGTGTTTGCAGTGATGACAATAAAACAAAATTAGGCTTGCCAGAAGTACAATTAGGGTTGCTTCCGGGGTCTGGCGGAACACAGCGATTGCCTCGACTTATTGGGTTACTCGCCAGTTTGGATATTATTTTAACTGGTAAGCAATTAAGACCTAAAAAAGCCCTAAAGTTAGGCGTTGTTAATGCCTCGGTACCACAAACTATTTTGTCACGAACCGCCGCTGAATTTGCAGTAAAGAAAAAATCAAAAACCAAAGTGGCTACTAAAGAGTGGGCAATATCAAGAAACGCTCTTGGTCGTAATGTGATTTTCTCTCAAGCAGAAAAACAAGCACAGAAAAAAGCACGCGGTAATTACCCTGCGATTGCGGCAATTTTAGATAGCATTAAATACGGGTTAGAAAAAGGGATTAAAAAAGGGTTTCAACGAGAAGCGGAGCAATTTGGTAAGCTTGCCATGACTCCTGAATCTGCTGCATTGCGTTCCTTATTTTTTGCAATGACAGAGATGAAAAAAGAGAAAGGCAGCGAAGCAGAGCCTAAAACTATTCATCGAGTCGGAGTGTTAGGCGGTGGGTTAATGGGCGGGGGTATTGCTCATGTCTCTATTGCTAAAGCCAAAAAGAACGTCACCATCAAAGACATTAATAATGATGGATTGCTAAATGCCTATCAGTACCATTACCAACGTTTAGATAAGTTAAGAAAACGCCGCATTATTAGTAAAGCTAAGTTGCAACAACAAATGCTGCAACTAACGGGAGTGACCGATTTTAGCGGATTCAAAAAATTAGATGTGGTGGTTGAGGCCGTATTTGAAGATCTCGCTCTGAAACAAGAGATGGTAAAAGCGGTGCAAGAGCAAGGAAAAGAAGACGTTATCTTTGCTACCAATACCTCTTCGCTTCCCATAGGCCAAATAGCAGAGGGCGCTGCAAAACCTGAGAATATTGTTGGTTTACACTATTTTAGCCCGGTAGAGAAAATGCCTTTGGTTGAGGTTATTCCACATCAAACGACCAGTGATGAAGCCATCGCTACCGTCGTCTCTTTAGCGAAACAGCAAGGTAAAACACCAATTGTGGTAAAAGATTGCGCTGGTTTTTATGTAAACCGAATTTTAGCGCCTTACATGAATGAAGCGGCAAGGTTATTGTTGGCGGGTGAGCCGATAGAGGCCATCGATGAGGCTTTATTGGATTTTGGTTTCCCTGTTGGACCAATTTCATTATTAGACGAAGTTGGTGTGGATATTGGTGCGAAGATCATGCCGATATTAGAAGCTGAACTGGGTGATAGATTCCGTAGCCCTGATGTGTTCCAAACGTTAATCGATGATAAGCGCCTAGGTAAGAAAACTAAGCGTGGTTTCTATGTCTACAAAGGTAAGAAGAAAGCGCCGGATCAAGATGTCTATTCACTACTTAACATTAAACCGCAATCTCAGCTAAGCAAAGATGAAATAGCCATGCGCTGTGTATTGCCTATGTTGTCTGAAGCCAAACGTTGCTTAGATGAAGGCATTATTCGCTCAGAAAGAGACGGTGATATTGGCGCTATCTTTGGTATTGGTTTCCCTCCTTTCTTAGGTGGCCCATTTACTTATATGAACAGTATCGGTGAAGAAAAGCTAGCGGCGTTAATGAAGAAGTACGCTGATAAATATGGGGATAGGTTTTCTTTATAATACCAATTCAAATAATGGTGTTTATTCTTATT
>JAAGZR010000512.1 GCA_024206155.1 Aliivibrio sp. | reverse complement strand
TTTTTACAAGACCAATATCTTGCAGTTAATTTACTTTTAGCAGTACCACATTTATGTCTTGCCTTAAAAGACTTTCTTGCAGCAGATGAATAATTGTGACCATATCCCTTTGCTCCAAAGTGGATTAGTTTTTCTTTACCACCTTCACAAGCTTTTACCATTTTTTTCTTTCCCGGTCTTGTGCTACGCTTTACAACATTGCATTTCATTTTTTTCTTGTCAGCCATATCTTATTTTCTTTTTCTTCTAACTGATTTAACTTTTCTTCCACCTGCTCCTTGTTTTCCAATCCTCGCTTTTTCAGCTTGTTTTTTTCTTAGAGTAGAAGATGACATTTCTTTTTTTGTAACTGGTGTCTTTGAAGACACTCTTTTTGATGGTCTGCAGTATTCACTTTTACCTCCTGTACCACAAGGTTTACCTGTTCGAGTATCAATCCATTTTTCTTCTGTCCATCTCTTTAGATTTGAACCTGCTTTGGACTTCTTAACTTTCCCTTTCTTTTTTCTACACTTAGCAGTTGCCTGTGCAGCACGAGCTGACCATTTGCCATAGCTCTTCATTACTTTTTTATAACACGCATCTTTAGGCATATCAAGTACTTCTATTGTTTTTCTTTCTGTGTAATTTCATTCTGCTGCCACCTAATCTTGTTCCACCAAATTGCAATAGTTTTGCACTTGTTGGTTTATTTGTTGTGTTAGGTTTGTTGGCTGCTCTTTCTTTTTCTTTAGCTAAGTCAATTAATTTTTTAGCTTGAGCATTTTTAAAAGTGATTTGATTAAGGTCTGCCAAAGTAACTTTAGCTGAACCCTTTTCATACTTGTTAGACTCATCTTGTTCGTTTAACCTTTTTTTCTTAGATGGGATACCATTGTCATCTACCTTTTTATTTTTATCACTCATAATACATTACCTTTGATACAAAGGTACAAAATTTAATACAATGCATAATTATTTGAAATATTGGAAGGTTGTAAAACAGTTTATAAAAACTAAGTATGGTGTATCTACCTCAGACTTGGAAATGTTATTATTCCTACGTTCTGAAAAATACTTTAGTAAAGAAGACTTTGATGAGTTTAACGAACTATTCCATTGGGAGAAGAATAGATTTGAAAGATTAAAGCAAGAAGGTTGGATTGATGTCTTTAGAAAGAAGACAGGCAACAGAAGAGTATTGTACCAATTATCGTACAAGGCACAAAGAATGTTGACAAGTGTATATAAAAAATTAGAGGGAGAAGAGATACCTGAAAGTAAATCCTCTAACCCTCAATTCTTAGCTGATGTTTCTTATACTGATAAAGTACATAGAAACTATATCAAAAAATTAAATCAGTCTATTCGACAACAACGACATCGTTCTCAGTAATTACTGTATAGTGTTGACCTTTAATAACCATAGTGTACCCTGCTCTTGAATCATAATAGATGGTGTCATCTTGCATTATTTTCTTCACATCGGTTCCCGGTTTAGCTACCACACCTTTCTTGTATCGAATGTCTTGAACATCTTTAGCTGAAAGCAAAAGACCGGAATCAGTCTTGACTTCTTCCTTTACTTGTTTTATCAATATGTATTTCCCAATTGGCTTCATTGTATCTCTTTCTTATTTTTTTACCTAATTCTTGGTCGTTAGGATAAAGTTTACATAACATAATAATATATTCAAATGGTATTTTATCAATGTCACTCATCTATCTATCTTCATATGTTCTTGCCATTGTAATAATAGCGTTAGTAGATAACAAAGTAACTGCAACAGAAACTGCGTTCTCTAAAGCAGACCTTGTAACTTTAAGTGGATCAATAATTCCCATCTCGTATAAGTCTCCAAACTCTTGAGTCTTAACATTCATACCCCAACTAAAGTCAGCATACCTTTCTTTTATTTCAGTAGGGTCTTCATCTATTCCTGCGTTCAACCATATCTGCCTTAAAGGAGCTTGTAAAGCGACTTTTAAAATTTTTTGAGCAATAGTATTGTCAGGTAGTTCTTTAGCTAACTTATAAAGAGCTACACCTCCACCGGGAAGTATACCTTCTTCTAATGCAGACTTGACTGCACATACTGCATCATCAACTCTATCGTACAGTTCTTTTTGCTCTAAGTCAGTTTTACCTCCAACATATATAACACCTATACCACCTGTCAAGGATGCTATTCTTTTTGAGATAAACTCTTTCTCTTCTTTACTATTGGTATTAGATTGAAACACTTTAAGCTCAGATACTCTTTGCTTTATCTCATCATTGTTCTCGGTCTCATCTTTTATGACAACAGTTGAGTCACGACTAACTATCAACTTAGCACAATGACCCAAATCTTCTGTTGTCATTAAACTTAAATCATCTCCTGTCTTTTCACTAAAGTATGTTGCTCCTAAACTAATTGCGATATCTTGCATCAACTCGTGCTGCTTGTATCCAAATGAAGGTGGACCTATTACACATATCTTTAGGTTGTTCTTCATTACATTCGCTGCTAATGTATTAACTACGTTCTTATCTACAGGAGCTATTATTAGTAATCTCTTGTTGTCCTGTATAACAGGTTTTAATACGTTCTCTATATTTAGGATGTTCTCAATCGGTGCATCGCTTACAAGAACGTAAGCATCTTCCAATACACACTCATCCTTTTTTTGGTCATTGATAAATAACTCTGACTCGTAACCTCTATCTATTTTTATTCCTTTTGTAGACTCGAAGTAAGTCTCAGAACTCTGTGACCTATCAACTGCAACTAATCCATCTTTACCAACTGACTTATATACATCAGATATTATTTTACCAAGCTCTGTATCATTGTTAGCTGATATGGTAGCCACATCTTTAAGTTTCTTGTTAGTCACTTTAGTTGACTTCGTTTTAAGACTCTCAACTATTTTGTTAGACTCTTCTTTTAACTCTCTTAGTATTTGAGTTTTATTTTGGTCTATATCTTTCCCTGCATTTACTAATGCTTCAGTCAGAACGATTGCAGTTGTGGTTCCATCTCCTGCCTGCGTAGCAGTCTTGTCGGCTGCTTCCTTCATTATGTTAACTGCTAAATTTTCTGTTGGATCCAACAATGAAACTGCTTTGGCAACTGTTACTCCATCCTTAGTAACTGTCATTCCCCTTGTATGTTCGTTGGACTCTATTAAGACTGTTTGACCTTCCGGTCCTAATGTAGACTTAACTGCTGATGATATCTTTGCTATTCCATTGTAGAGCTTTTCTCTCCCTTCCTCATCGAACAATAAGTTCTTTGGTGCATAACCTAAATTTGACATATGTGATTAAATTTGATTTGAGACAAAGGTAATAAAATATAGTTTAACTTTGATAAGTGAAAACTATGAATATAACTTTGACTAACTTTTGTCTAAATGTTAGAATGTGGTTTTACTCTCTCTCTATACTACTACTACTACTACTACTACTTTATTATATTACTATCTATGATAGAATATTTTTAACATAATTAACATTAAATAAATAATAGATTGATAGTCAGTAAGTTATGGAAAATAAAGTAACACTAAAATTAACATCGTTATGTTGAATATATAAAGTATAGGCAAAAAAAAGAGGAACCTTAGTTCCCCTTTCCCCACATACAATCAACTAAAATTACAATCAACTATAATCTATAGAAGTTCTTCCTACCCTCTGCAAGTTCAATCCCATCAGCAATCTCATCAACTCGCCTTGCTCTACACATAGACTTCTTGATTCTTGCTGCACGTTCAATTCCTGATACACCGGGTTCTCTATCGTTTACGAGTCTTCCGTTCTTAACGTCAAGACCTCCCATACTTTTATACTTCATCTTCATAACAATTCCTTTAGCTATACAAATATACAAAATTATTAGATACCCGTACTGTTTGGGTAATATATTGGGTACACGGAAACTTACGGAAAAGAAAAACTGATTTTTAAAAAAGGGGTGGGGGGTCGGATTCTCCTCTTGCAGTAGAAATTTTTTAGCTTTTTGTTTGACTTGTTGTCCCTGTTGTTGTTCCCTGTCCTGTTGTCCTGTTACTGTCGTTTATCGCTCAGGTTCCTGTTCCTGTTTCACGTTTGTTTGTCCTGTTCCATCCACTACCTGTGTCTTCAAAGACACAAATACTATCCAAAAGAAAACTTACCTAAACTTTCACAAGGAAAGAGGGATGACGTTATACCTGTGCGAAACAATCCAAGCTAAAATAAAACATAGTATTTACAGGTAATTGTAAAAAAAATGTACGATTAATGTAACTTTTTTATCAAAAGGCTTGTATACTAAGATAATTAGACTAAATTTGTACAAGCAATGAGAGAGAATCAGACGCATAAAAGACATAACTCGCTGATTATCAACCATTTAACAACATTATTAACTAAATTAAATTAAAAATTATGAGTTTATTAACAATTGAGCAGAACTTTTTGAACCTACCAACAGTAAAGGATGCGTTAAACCTTACCGAAGTAAAACGTACACAGAAGAATATTAACAATGCTCATAAGAGCAAATTCAATCACACGATGAAGTTAACTTCATTAATCAAGTCAGCCGTAGAATGGTTCGAGTCAGAGCAAGGTAAAGATGCGTTAAGAGAGGAAGGTATAGAGTGGAATAAAGAAGACTTT
>JAAGZR010000063.1 GCA_024206155.1 Aliivibrio sp. | reverse complement strand
TGGTGCGTTTGTGCACCGTGCAATAAATCTTGGTGACGGTCGTACGAGTAAGGTGCAAAGTAGGCGAAATACATTGAGCGGTACTCTGGCATCACATTAAAGCTAAGCGTATCACCATCAAACTCAGTCGGGATACGGAACCACTCTTCACGGTCATAAGAAGCAACCACATCGTAATCTTGCCAACCTTCAGGATAAGCAGATTTAGCCAATCCTAAGATTTTAAATGAATGCTGCTGTTGAGGCTGGCTTTCTAGACGAAAGTGAAACCATTGAGCGATCTCAGTTTGATTATCAGCAGGAATAGTTAACTGAATATCATCAGGTGTATTCGCTGCAACGACATGGATGTTACCACTTTCAAAATTACTGAATATTTTCATTTATATACCACTTAAATTATAAATTTTATGATGATTATCGTTATCGCTTTACAGAATTAGCTTAACGCTTCATTCAATACTTTCGTTAAACGACCTACGGCTTCAACCAATTCTTCAGTATTTGCATTAGTAAAGTTTAAGCGTAATGCTGAGGGCGCGCCTTCTGGTTTCGGATAAAATACAGGGCTTGGTACTACAGCAACACCGTTAGCAATTAACGTTTTAGCCAGAGCGAAAGTGTCGCAATCAGGTAGAGATAACCAAATAAACATGCCGCCATCAACAGGGTTTAGCACGCAAGTTTCAGGTAATTGTTTTTTCAGTTCTGCGAATAACACATCATAACGCGTTTTATACAGCGCTTGAATTTGTTCCATGTGCAAACCAAAATCAGCGTGCTTTAATAGGCCAACCAGTAGTGCTTGCATTGGTACGCTTGAGTGTAAATCAGCACCTTGTTTTACTTTGATCAGTGGTTCTAAATAGCTTTTCTTTCCCGTTACTGCACCGATACGTAAACCCGGAGAGGCAATTTTTGAGAATGAACGTAGCACAATAGAATCGTCAGAACAGAAAGTGGAAACCATTGGCAGCGCTTCGCCAGTAAAGCGCAGTTCACGATATGGCGCATCTTCAATGAAAGCGACTTTGTATTTAATGCACAGTTCAGCCACTTTTTTGCGTGTTTCTAAAGACCAACATACGCCAGTAGGGTTGTGGAAGTCAGGCACGGCATAGAACATTTTCGGTGAATCTTGAATAAAGCATTGTTCTAGCTCTTCAAGATTAGGGCCAAATTCTGTTTGAGATACGGTTGCGATATTGGCTTGAACTAAACCAAAAACTTGCATAGCACCAAGGTAGCTCGGTGCTTCCATAACCACGGTATCATTTGGGTTAATGTAAGCTCGCGCAATAAGATCTAACCCTTGTTGAGAGCCGGTACAGATCATTGGCATGTGGGTTTCTGGTAATTGGTACATTTCTGTCAGTAGCTCTAACAGAGGGCCGTAACCTGCGGTTGCACCGTATTGAAAGACTTCTGGCATATCAGACAGGCTTTCTAATGTTGGCTTCATTAAATCAATTGGGAACGTTTTCTCATCAGGTAATCCGCCTGCGAGAGAGATAACATTCTTGTCCGTTGCTGCCGCTAAGATCTCTCTGATATAAGAAGATTGGATCTGTTGCAGTGAGTAAGCTATTTCCATATGTGTTCCCATCATTATCTTATTTATTTTATCCTTTGATACTACAAGGCGTTGCGTAACTTTGTTTGTCCGTTTATGCTTATAAATATGTCCATTTATGCTATTTTGAATTTATGAGCCAACAACACATATCAAGAATCAATGATGTTCTGTTTTATATACATAAAGACATCAGCAAAGAGCTTACGGCAAAAGAGCTTTCTGAGGTAGCGGCGTATTCAGAGCAGCATTTTCATCGTATTTTTAAACAAGTGGTGGGAGAGTCGATTCATCAGTATATTCGTCGAACTCGTATGGAATATGCTGCGAATCAGCTTATGTTTGATACTAAGTCGACCGTTTTAGATATTGCCAATACCTGTGGCTTTAGTTCGCTCTCTTCTTTTAGCCGTGCATTTAAATCAACCTTTGATATGTCTCCGGGTGAATGGCGTAAGCACGATTTACAAATATCAGATAAACCATATTTGAAAGATCCTGAAGTTGCGGCAGGGTATTTAAGCGTAGCTGATAGAGTGTTACCTCAACCAAAAATTACAGAAGTATCAGAGTTATTAGCGGCTTATGTGAGACACGATGGCTATAACCGCTCTATTCGTAATGCGTGGTTGGTATTAAAAGCGTGGGCAAATACAGAGAATCGAGATTTCTCTACTCAATTTGGCTTACACCATTCAAATCCTGCATGGGTTGAACTTAATAAGTGCCGTTATGTAGCGTGCATTGTGATTGATAAGCCATTGAAATACCGTGGTGTGGTAAACCAAATGGTGATCCCTGGAGGGTTACATGCGGTGTTTAGGTTGCATGGTGTTTATGGGCAACTACTGCCACAAATCAGTACGGTATTAGAGAAATGGTTGCCGGCTTCAGGCTTTAAATTAAGATCAACACCGGCGTATGTGCGTTACCACAAGAATCATTTTTTGAATGAATCTGAAGAATTTGAATTGGATTTTTATCTTCCAATCAGCTTTTATTAGCAAGGTTCGGTCTATTTGTCTTTTTCATTTTTATGTTAGCAACCATGATAGAGAGAATGACCAATATCAATGCGCACTTTTGACCGCTAGAAATACTCAATCATAATCTATATCAACACGACAGTAGTACGCTATCTGAATGGTGTCGATTCTATGCCCTTCTTTGATATTTTGCTATTAAGTAGTGCATCCCATATGATGAAAGTAATTATTTAAAAGGAATTAAATTATGTCAGATGAAAAAGCGATACTTTATTACGTTTACGATCCAATGTGTTCATGGTGTTGGGGTTATAAACCAGTATGGAATAAGGTAAAGCAAGCCGTTTCTAGCGACGTTGATATTGTCTATGTTCTTGGTGGGTTAGCACCTGACTCTGAAGAGCCTATGTCGCAAGAGATGCAGACCCAAATTGCATCGTATTGGCAAAAAATTGAAAACTACTTAGGCACTTCTTTTAATCACGACTTTTGGGAGAAGAATACCCCTCGCCGTTCAACGTATCCTTCTTGCCGTGCCATTCTTGCTGCGCGAGCTCAAGGTGCTGAATTAGCCATGCTTGAGGCAATTCAAACCGCTTATTATTTAAAAGCGATGAACCCAAGTGATAATGACGTATTACTCGGCTGTGCGAGAGACATTGGTTTAGATATGGTGAAATTTGAGTTGGATTTATTATCTCCAGAGACGCATCAAGCATTGTTAGATGAAATCACATTTTCCCGCTCAATTGGTCGAAGTGGCTTCCCCTCTTTATTTTTTAAAACAGAGGATGAGTTGATTGAATTCCCTATTGATTACGAAAAATCAGAAGGAACCGTTGCACTATTAAAAAGTCGTCTATATTAATAAGTAATTAATGCACTTTACTCCGAATGGATAAGGATCTATCAATGACAGTTGAATACACACCACCAAAAATTTGGGTTAATGATACTGATGGCGGTAATAAATGGGCGAACATTAACAGTCCTGAATCTGGTGCAAGGTATGAGAGAGAGCTTCCTATTGGCGTCCACGCTTTGCAACTGTATTCACTTGCGACACCCAATGGCCAGAAAGTAACGATTCTGTTGGAAGAGTTATTGGCACTAGGCATTAAAGAGGCTGAATACGATGCCTACTTAATCAATATAGGTGAGAGCGATCAATTTTCATCAGGCTTTGTGGATGTGAATCCAAATTCAAAAATACCCGCTTTGGTTGATCACTCAGTTGATCCTGAAGTTCATGTTTTTGAATCGGCTTCTATCTTGGTTCATTTAGCTGAGAAATTTGGTCAGTTTTTACCAAAAGAAGGTAGTGCGAGAATACAAACTTTTAATTGGCTGTTTTGGGCGCAAGGCTCTGCCCCATTCTTAGGGGGTGGTTTTGGTCATTTCTATGCTTATGCTGATGAAAAACAAGAATACCCAATTAATCGCTTTTCAATGGAAGCAAAACGCCAATTAGATGTACTTGATAAGCAACTTGCTAAAAATACTTACGTTGCAGGTGAAGAATATAGTATTGCTGATATGGCGATTTGGCCGTGGTATGGCAACTTGGTGCTAGGTAATTTGTATGATGCTGCGGAGTTTTTGCAAGTAGAGAGCTATACCAACGTAGTGCGCTGGGCAAAAATGCTTGAAGCTCGAGAAGCAGTACAGCGCGGTAAAATTGTCAATCGTGGGTGGGGCGAAGAGTGGGAGCAAGTGCCAGAGCGTCATAGTGCAGCGGATATTGATGAAGTATTAAAGAAAAAGCCGAAGTAAACTTCGTTGTTATTTTTAAATACCAAAGGCGACAGCATAATACTGTCGCCTTTTTCATTCGCATTAATCTGATCACTGACTTATTTTGGTTTGGTATTACATCTCAAACAAGAAGTAGTAACCATAACCAACCATAAAGGCAGGAACTGCTGAGTAAAAGGTAGCTAGCATTGCGGCTTTTGGCGCTAATGCAATAGCTGGGAAGAGAGCATCACCATCATTTGAAATTGCATTTGAAAGCTGTGCTGACATTGGCATCGCACCGGATAAATACAGACTAGTCACTAAAATCTGAGGACCACAACCCGGCAGTAAACCAATCGCCAAGCCAATCAGTGGCATCCACATTCCATAACCTAAGAATACCGTGTGTAAATCAATGCCAGAGAAGTAAGTTGATAGCTCAAAAAATAAGAAAGCGACAATTACCCAAGCAGAGACAAAATTCGTGTCTTGCGCAGCCTTTTGCATTGGGTGAGAACTTACACACTTATTATCTTCTGAAACCGTTGATTGATAATCACTAATCTCTTTGGTTAACGACCATAACATCATGCTGCCTATCGCTAATATTGCGCCAATCCATTCAATGCTGTGTTGTGGCAAATGAAACAGTTGATTGATATCTACTTGGAACGAACCGAGTAGGGCAATCACTGTTGCAGGAATCAATACCCATTTCCAAAATACACCCTGTAAGTTGATCGCCTTTACTTGTAAGCATGACATATTTTTTTCTGAATTTTCAGCTTTCTGAACTTGTTGTTTATCTTGTTTGTCAGGGCGTAAAAAATTGTCTTTATGTAATGCATTTACAACCATGCCTGAGATGGCTCCAACCACAACGCCTAATGCCATTACGCCAAATCCCACTTTAGGCTGTGCTGCAATTAATAAGAAAGCGGCATCACCCATGGTAGCGGTTAATACTGCGACGACTGAGCCAAAACCAACTTTACCGCTGATATATTGAGTGGTCACCACTATCGCACCACCACAGCCAGGTAGAGCACCAAGTAAAGAAGAGAAAACCACTTGATTGGTACGAGATTTATTATAAAGCGCTGTAATACGGTTGGTTTTACCCATGATATTTGATAGGTAATGGTAAATAACCAATGTGAAAGCCACGTAGGTAGACACCGCCCAAAAAGCATCAGATAACGTTGTAACGGTGATTTCCCGTGTTGTCTCTGCACCTACTAAAGCTAATAAAGTAATAGGCAATAATAGACGTTTATATTGCAGAGAAAACTGTGAAAAAGAGAATGAGTGTGAAAATGAATGAGTAGTCATCATAATAATAAAGCCATCAGTAAATGCGAATTATTATCATTATATGTAAATGAGAATTATTATCAACTATCATTTAAATAGTTTTTATCGATGGATAAATTGATTTTATGGAAACAGATTAATTAGCATAAAAGTCTGCATAGTTATTTGATAACAGAGAATAGTTAATTAAAAGTCATTAAATGTTAAATAAAAGTTGTGATTGTGCGCTTGTTTGGTGATATCAAATGCTTCTGACTAAGTTTAATTTGCTACTATCAGGCCAATAAATAGATTAGCCAAAGTGCTTAGTTAGCGATAAGAGAACAGTTATGAGGGAACATATGAAAGCAGTTGAAGCGAATTTTGATGGTCTTGTTGGGCCAACGCATAACTACAGTGGTTTATCGGTAGGGAACATCGCCTCAAAAAATAATAAATCCGGCGCATCGAACCCAAAACAAGCAGTAAAGCAAGGCCTAGAAAAGATGAAAGCTCTGCATGATATGGGCTTTACTCAAGGAGTATTAGCACCACAAGAGCGTCCAGACATTCATACTCTACGTCGTTTAGGTTTTTCCGGCTCAGACGCTGAGGTGCTACAGAAATCTCATCAATATTCACCTCAATTGCTTGCTGCATGTAGCTCAGCGTCAAGTATGTGGACAGCAAACGCAGGTACGGTTTCTCCAAGTGCCGATACCTCTGATGGCAAAGTCCATTTTACTCCAGCTAATCTAATTAATAAGTTTCACCGCTCAATTGAAGATGAGATCACTGGCAAGATTTTAAAAGCCACGTTTGCAGATGAAAAACACTTTGCTCACCATGAAGCGTTGCCACACAGTGATTACTTTGGTGATGAAGGTGCAGCAAACCACACTCGTTTTTGTAATGAATATGGCGAACAAGGCGTTGAGTTCTTTGTTTTTGGTAAAAGTGCGTTTGATGAGAGCTACCTTGTTCCGAAAAAATACCCTGCACGCCAGACGTTAGAAGCCAGTGAAGCGATTGCACGAACGCATGGTTTACGTCATCAATTTACGGTGTTTGCACAACAGAACCCTGATGTTATTGACCAAGGTGTATTCCATAATGACGTTATTGCTGTCGGTAATAAGAACACCTTATTTTGTCATCAACAAGCATTTTTGAATCAAGAACAAGTGAAGTTAGATCTAAGTGCTTCTTATGGTTCTGGCTTTAATGTTATCGAGGTGCCAACAGATAAAGTGTCGGTGCAAGATGCGGTCGAAACTTACCTGTTTAACAGTCAGCTAATCACTAAACCTGATGGAACCACCTTGATCATTCTTCCACAACATTGTCGTGAGAATCCAAGAGTATGGGCGTATCTAAATGAGCTAGTAGAGCAAAAACGCGGCATTGATGAGTTGCATACCTTTGATTTAAAACAGAGCATGCAAAATGGCGGTGGGCCAGCGTGTTTACGTCTCCGTGTGGTGTTAAATGAAGCAGAGCAAAAAGCAGTAAATCAACATACCTTGATTAACGATCAGCTGTTTACAACGTTAAATCTGTGGGCTGATAAGCATTATCGAGATCGTATTGAAGATAAAGATCTTGCGGATCCACAGCTATTATTAGAATCGCGAACAGCATTGGATGAGTTGACACAAATCATGCAGCTAGGCTCTGTGTATCCTTTCCAAAGATAACTGATAAATGGCTTTATATCAGATAATGCTTAAGCGAATTAAGTCGTATGCTAAGTTTAAATTTGATTATAGAGCCATTTTTTCTGCGCTATTTCTGAACACTTACTTACTGTGATTAGTATAAAAAAAGTGAGATTCTAACGCTTGATAATCTTGCTGTTGATTAAGAATCAATAACCACTCTTTCTGGCTGCTTTCTATTTTATTACTAACAATAAATGCAGCCTGTAAGTGGGCATTAGTCAGCACGATTTGACGATGTTCTCCTTTTGGATTTAGTGTTAGTTTCTTATCAATCTTATTGTTTTTATTGTCTAACAAATTACTTAGTTGGATTAACAAATCTATTGTATTCAGTGTGCTAGCAATGCGATATAAATAGCCATTTGGTATTTTCTCTACCACCCAATAATCAAAGTTTCCAGTGTTTATTTTAGTCTTAGTGATAAATAAGGCTTCGCTCTTGTGGTGCCATGCCTTGAGATTAACAGGTGTGTGTTTAAATTCTGGCTGACCTGATATGTCATCTACACATGAGTTAATTAACAGGCAAGGCTTGCTGTTTTTAGCCGTTGAACTGTTCCAATGAATTGGCATAAACAGGAAGGATTCAACAATGTCGTCGGTAATTTTTACTCGTGCTTGAATTTCACTGTTTACATTGTAAATCGTCGCTATATGGTCGTTTTCGAGTTGATATGCCTTTGCTGTATTAGGATGAATTTGTACAAAAGGCTCTGGAGAGTGTGAGGCTAACGTTTCTGATAATCCCGTTCGGCTCATGGTGTGCCAGTGATCTCGTGTTCTTCCCGTATTGAGTAGCAAAGGAAAAGTAGCCGTTGTGGTTTGTTGAGGAGGTTGATAGTTTACTGCAATAAAATGTGCCTTTTTATCTGCAGTATAAAATTGTCCATCAGAAAATAAACGTTGATGTTCAATGTTGGTTTGTAACTCTAATACCGGCCATTGCTGAGGCGATAATTTACTGTAGCCTTGATCATCTAACGTTGTTAAGCCAATTAAATTAAGATCTCTAGGCTTATCTTTCTGCCCTAATGTGGTCATCTGTGCGTATTCTTTAAATACATCGCCTTCATGTCGATAATTAAATTGCTCTTTAAAACCCATTTGTTGTGCAACTTGAGAGATTATCCACCAATCAGGTTTGGCTTGTTCAGGGCTAGGTAAAATACGGCGTTGACGTGAAATCCTTCGTTCTGAATTCGTCACCGTGCCTGATTTTTCACTCCACCCTTGAGCAGGAAGCACCACATCGGCAAATTCCATGGTATCGGTGTTATTAATGCAATCAGACACGACAACAAAAGGACATTTTCTTAAAGCGGAGATGACTTTTTGAGTATCAGGTAAGCTCACCACAGGATTAGTGGCCATGATCCAAATGGCTTTTATCTTTCTATTATCCATTGCATCGAACAGATCAATCGCTTTTACCCCTTCTTTTGTTGCAAGTGAATCTGTTTGCCAAAAGTCAGAGATCAATTGATGATGAGTTGGGTTATCAAACTCCATATGGGCGGCAAGGGTGTTGGCTAATCCACCGACCTCACGGCCCCCCATTGCGTTTGGCTGACCGGTAATAGAGAAAGGGCCACAGCCTTGATAACCAATTTTCCCCGTAGCTAAGTGGCAATTAAGAATACTATTTACTTTATCTGATCCCTGTGATGATTGGTTTACACCTTGAGAGTAAATAGTAATTACATTTTTATATTGGGAAAACCATTGATAAAACTGCTCAATTTGACAATAGTCAACATTGGTTATCTTTTCTGTAATATCATCATTTTCGATGCTTTTAATTGCATTATCGAAGCCATTAGTATGTTTTTTGATGTAATCATGGTTAAGTTTCTTATGCTTGGTAAGGTAGTTAAGTAAGCCATTGAATAAAGCCACATCGGATCCTGATTGAATAGGAAGGTGGAGATCAGCAATGTCACAGGTTTCTGTTTTACGAGGGTCAATAACGACAATTTTTAGATCAGGATTATTTTGTTTTGCTGTACGTAAGCGCTGAAATAAAACGGGATGACACCAAGCCAAGTTTGAGCCGGTAATAACAACTAACTCGGCGTGTTCAAGATCATCATAACAGATAGGAACCGTATCACTGCCAAATGCACGTTTATGTCCAACCACGCTAGAAGCCATACAAAGTCGTGAGTTACTGTCGATATTAGCACTTCCGATAAACCCCTTCATTAGCTTATTGGCGACATAATAATCTTCAGTTAACAGCTGCCCTGAAACATAAAAGGCGACAGAATCAGGACCGTATTGTTGTATGGTTTTCTGAAATTGCTCTGCAATGTATTGAGTTACTTCAGGCCAATGACGAGCCGATAGATTATGATTTTTTTTAGCTCTTAACAGAGGATGAAGTAGGCGATTATCACTCTTTACTGTCTCACCTAAAGCGGCTCCTTTTGTACATAAACGCCCATAATTAGAAGGGTGGTCTTTATCTCCTCTGATGGTTAATGAGCCATTGGAATTAGGAATGGCTTCTATACCGCAGCCGACACCACAATACGCGCAGGTAGTTTTTATCCATTTTTCATCACTCATCTTTACTCCTTATCAAAATACTATTAATAACGATAGAGCAAAGTTTGAGCCATTATTTTTCTATATTAAAATTAGTCTTTATTTTAATATAGTCGTTATTATTCAGTAGTTTATTGATTTTTCTGTCATGGTATAGATTTATAAACGAATTAGATTGATAACTTTAACTTAGTAATTGCACTGTTTTAGATAAAAATGCACTACAAGTGAGCATTTTTAGTTATTTCAAATGTCTTTATTTTTTGTTTTACTTCATGTTGCTAGAGGTTTTGTTTTATAAGTCATTGAAAGTAATCGATAATTTAAATTTTTTTATCTTAATTTATCGAGGGTGGCACTCTCTTTGCTGAATGTGTTTATACATTTTCAAAAAGGATCGCCATATGAGTAAGCAAAGGATTGTTGTGGTTGGTAATGGCATGGTGGGGCATAAATTTATCGAAACCCTCTTAGCCTCATCACAGAAAGAAATGGAAATTATCACCTTTTCAGAAGAGACGAGATTGGCGTATGACCGCGTGCAATTAACGTCTTATTTAACAGGGAAAACAGCCGATGATTTAGCTCTGACCACGGAGAGTTATTATCAACAAAATGGGGTGAAATTCGTTATTAATGAAAAGGTTACCCGTCTTGATTGCGCTAAAAATCAAATAGTGACCGATAAAGGTCGAATTGAAAGCTACGATAAATTAATTCTCGCTACAGGGTCTTATCCTTTTGTTCCGCCGATCCCTGGAAATGATCAAGAGCATTGCCATGTGTATCGAACATTGGAAGATTTAGAGGCCATTGAAGCCTCAAGTAAAGAGAGTAAAACAGGGGTGGTTATTGGTGGTGGCTTACTAGGGTTAGAGGCGGCTAATGCGGTACAAAACCTTGGTTTGAATACTCATGTTGTCGAGTTTGCGCCTCGATTAATGGCAGTACAGCTCGATGAAGGTGGAGGTGCTTTATTACGTCGTAAAATTGAAGACTTAGGGGTGTCAGTTCATACCGAAAAAGCGACCACAGAAATTATTGCAGGGGAGAGATCTCGCTATAGAATGAACTTTGCGGATGGCTCCCATTTAGAAACAGATATGATCGTTTTTTCGGCGGGTATTCGACCACAAGATACCTTAGCAAAAGGGACTGAAATTCAACTGGGAGAGCGAGGTGGAATTGCGATTAATGATCAGTGCCAAACTTCGATTGATAACGTATACGCTATTGGTGAATGTGCGTTATGGCAACAGCAGATCTTTGGCCTAGTAGCCCCTGGCTATCAAATGGCTAAAGTAGCAGCTAGCCATATTTTAGGCGAAAGTGCAGAGTTTTCTGGTGCGGACATGAGTACCAAGTTAAAGCTATTAGGAGTTGATGTCGCCAGTATTGGAGAAGTTCATGGCAAAACGGAAGGCGCACAATCATATACTTATCATGATGAAATCGAGCAAGTGTATAAGCGACTTATTATTTCAAAAGATGGTAAGAAAATTGTGGGAGCAGTACTTGTTGGTGATGCTGATGCCTATGGCACGCTACTGCAATTAAAGCAAAATGACATGCCATTGCCAGAGCTGCCTTCCGTTTTAATTTTACCTAATGTAAAAGAAGATAATTCATCAGCAATGGGCGTTGAAGCCCTGCCTGATACCGCGGTAATTTGTTCGTGTTTTGATGTAACCAAAGGCGATATAAAGCAAGTGGTAAGTGATGGCTGCACCAGTATGTCGATGCTAAAAGAAACCACAAATGCCTCTACTGGGTGTGGTGGTTGTTCTGCTCTAGCAAAGCAAGTATTAGACAGTGAGTTAAGTCAGCTAGGCGTTGAGGTTAATAACCATTTATGTGAACACTTTTCTTATTCTCGACAAGAACTAGCGGACATTATTCGTATCAATAACATTAGCACTTTTGATGAGGTGTTAAACAGCCACGGTTCTGGTTTAGGGTGTATTACTTGTAAACCTGCGATTGGGTCAATTTTGGCTTCTTATTGGAATGAATACGTTCTTGAAAACCATCACGCTGAGTTACAAGACACTAATGATATTTATCTTGGCAATATGCAAAAAGATGGCACTTATTCGGTTGTCCCACGTATTGCTGGGGGAGAGATCACTCCTGATAAATTGATCGTGTTGGGAGAGGTAGCAAAAGAGTTTGATTTATATACCAAGATCACTGGTGGGCAACGTGTAGATTTGTTTGGTGCGCATCTTAGTGAACTGCCTGTTATTTGGAAAAAACTGATTGATGCCGGTTTTGAGACTGGCCATGCCTATGGTAAATCGGTCCGAACCGTTAAGTCGTGTGTTGGTAGTACATGGTGTCGCTATGGTGTTAATGACAGCGTTAGTTTAGCGATTAAATTAGAGAACCGATACAAAGGGTTACGCTCTCCTCATAAGATAAAATTTGCGGTTTCTGGCTGTACTCGTGAGTGTGCAGAAGCGCAATCAAAAGATATTGGCGTTATCGCGACAGATAAAGGCTGGAACTTATATGTGTGCGGAAATGGTGGAATGCGCCCACGCCATGGGGACTTGCTCGTTACTGATTTAGATGAAGATACGTTAATTGCTTATATCGACCGGATCTTAATGTTTTATATTCGTACCGCCGATCGTCTGCAGCGCACCTCTGTCTGGCTTGAAAACCTTGAGGGTGGATTGGAGTATTTGAGAACTGTCATTATCGACGATTCACTCCATTTAGCTGAAACGCTAGAGAAAGAAATGGCACATAACATTGGACATTATCAATGTGAATGGAAAACCACGATTGAGGATCCTGAGAAACTGAAACGATTCCAACACTACATCAATAGTAATGATGTGGATGAAGGGGTTAAGTTTGTAAAAGTGCGCGAGCAAAAATTCCCCAAAGCTAAAAGCGACAGTTCTGCTATTGAAATCACATTAGTTGAATAAGGAATAACATCATGAGTAATTGGATTACCATCTGTAAAATTAAAGAGTTAACGCCACAATTAGGGGCGTGTGCCAAAGTCGAGGATAAGCAAGTTGCGCTATTTTACTGTAAGCGAAGTGAGCGTCTGTATGCGTTATCAAATTACGATCCGATAGGCCAAGCGAACGTGATATCACGAGGAATGATGGGGTCACTAGAAGGTGAACCTTACCTATCTTCACCGCTTTATAAGCATCACTTTCATTTAGAAACAGGGGTGTGCATAGAGCAGCCGGATATAGCGTTAACGACGTATCCTGTGCGTGTGATGGATCATCAGGTACAAATATGTCTAATTCATTAAAGGACTCAATGATGACCGATAAATTTTCACTGTTTTCATTTTCAGGAAAGATGAAAGTACTGCATTTAAGCTGGATGGCTTTTTTTATTACATTTATGGTGTGGTTTAACTTTGCCCCGTTACTTAATGTCGTTAAAGAAACGCTTGGATTAAGCTCTGAGCAGATAAAAACCTTATTAATTCTGAACGTCGCTTTGACGATCCCTGCACGGGTTATTGTCGGAATGCTAACGGATAAATATGGACCGAGAGTGGTCTATTCAGCCTTACTTGCTGTCTGTTCTCTTCCTTGTTTTATGTTCGCTTTTTCTGATTCGTTTATGCAAGCAGCCATTGCTCGTTTTTTACTGGGGTTCATCGGGGCTGGCTTTGTTGTCGGTATTCGTTTAGTTTCAGAATGGTTCCCCCATCATGAGCTAGGTACTGCCGAAGGGATTTATGGGGGATGGGGTAATTTTGGCTCTGCCGCCGCCGCATTTACGTTGCCAACGGTCGCTCTATGGTTTGGTGGTGATGAGGGCTGGCGTTATGCAGTCGCGATCACCGGAATCATGAGTTTACTGTTTGCTTTTGTATTTTATGCGAATGTTAGCGATACACCAAAAGGCGCGACGTATTTTAAACCTGCTCATTTAACGGCAATGGAAGTGACCTCTATCAGTGATTTTTACCTGCTTTTGATTATGAAAATTCCAATGTATGCCGCATTAGCGTTGTTAGCTTGGAAATTGTCACCATCGGGTATCGATATGCTTTCAAGCGTGATGGTTAATGCAATTTATATCGCGTTAATTGTGATTTATTTTTATGAAGTATCACAAGTTTGGAAAGTGAATAAAGACATATTTACCAATGATGTTGCGCCACATCACCAATACAAATTTAAGCAAGTAGCGGTATTAAACGTGTTGTATTTTGCGACCTTTGGATCAGAGTTAGCTGTTGTATCTATGTTGCCATTATTCTTTTTAGATACGTTTGAGCTGAGCCCTGTTATGGCAGGAATGGTGGCCTCGGCGTATGCGTTCATGAACTTAATGTCACGTCCTGGAGGCGGATGGATATCGGATCGATTTGGTCGAAAGCCGACATTAATGATCTTAACCGCAGGGTTGGCAGTCGGCTATTTTGTTATGGGTCAAGTTGATAGTGAGTGGCCACTATGGCTTGCTGTAGTGGCTGCGATGGCATGTTCTTTCTTTGTTCAAGCGGGTGAAGGTGCCGTATTTGCTACGGTGCCATTAATTAAACGTCGTATGACAGGACAAATAGCGGGGATGACTGGGGCGTATGGTAATGTAGGCGCTGTGGTTTATCTAACGATACTTTCCTTTGTTGAGTACCAAACCTTTTTCTTGGTGATAGCAGCAACGGCAGTGCTTGGCTTTGCAACGTTATTGTTGATGGAAGAGCCAAAAGGGAAGATCACCGAAGTGAATGATGACGGCAGCATTACACTCATCGATGTCTCTCATTAAACTAAGCTTTAGGTAGTCATCTTTGAAAGTGGCTTTTCGATGGGTAACAGCAAGGAGGCGTGTTTCATGTCGCATCAAATACTCTCTCAGCATGAGTTAGATTTACGTATTGGTGGCTACTCGACGCAAGGAAAGAGAGAGGTTAATCAAGATGCATTTATCGTTAAACATGCCTCTGTTTCTGAGCAACCATTTAAAGGTGATGTGGTTTGTATTGCAGATGGCGTAAGTTGCAGTGATAAAGGACAACAAGCGAGTCATACTTGCGTAACTCAGTTTGTTGATGATTACTTTTCAACGCCTGATAGTTGGAGTGTAAAACAATCGGCAACTAAGGTATTACTCTCGATAAATTCATGGTTGTATCAGCAACGAAAAGACAATGATCTTCATCATAATGGTTGGCTAACCACATTTTCAGTGGTGGTTATTAAATCTAATACGGCGCATGTTTTTCATGTTGGAGACAGCCGTATTTATCTTTATCGAGAAGAGAAGTTACAGCAGTTAACACGCGACCATCAACGACAAGGCGTAGCGAGGGAAGCTTTTCTTACCCGAGCATTGGGGATGGACAGTAAATTAGACGTTGATTATCACTCTGTCGCTTTACAAGAAGGCGATGTATTACTGCTGACCACGGATGGAGTTCATGATGTATTGTCTAATGAGGAGTTGAGTTTTGAGTTGTCGCACGAGGGCATGAGTCAATTGTCATTAGAAACAATGGCGACGCATCTTTGTCATCAAGCACTGGATAATGGCTCACAAGATAACGTAAGTTGCTTATTGGTTGACGTACTTCAACTGCCCAATAAAACACCACAAGAGCTATTACACTTACTAGAACAGTGCCATATTCCACCAGTATTGAAAGTAGGTCAGAAGATTGATCACTATCGGATTGAAGAGATTATCTATTCAGGGGTTCGTAGTCATGTGTATTTAACGACCAATGAAAAGAACGCTGAACGTTGCGTCATTAAAGCACCATCACAACAATTTAGTGAAGATAAGCCCTATTTGTATTCATATCTTAGAGAGCAGTGGATAGGAGAAAAGGTGAACAGCAAGAGGGTGATGAAAATACTGCCACGCGTGAGTGATAGTCGTTTTATCTATCATGTGTGTGAGTATATTGAAGGCATTACGCTAAGACAATGGATGCGAGATAATCCGACGCCTGAGCTTACCCAAATGCGCTTTATTATTGATGGCATTATAAAATCGGTAAGAGTGCTACAACGGTTACAGATTGTGCATAGAGATTTAAAACCTGAGAATATTATGATCACTCCTGATAATAGCATCGTGGTGATTGATTTTGGTGCAGCAACAGCGGATGGGTTAGAAGAAGCACTGCAAGTACTTGATGATGCCTATCCACTTGGAGAGTTAAACTATACCGCTCCTGAATATATAAGAGGTGACAAAGCAACTCATCAGTCCGATATTTATTCGATAGGTGTTATTTGTTATGAGATTTTATCTGATAAACAACGCAAGCATTGTTTGCCCTATAAGCTGGTAACTCAGCAAGGGTTATCGACAATGCACCCACAACAAAACGAATATTACTCGTTGTTATTACAAAACACACATCTTCCAATTTGGATTGATGAAGCGATAAAGAAAGCGTGTCATGTTATTCCTTCAAAGCGCTATCAACACATGAGTGAGTTTATGGTAGATTTAACCATACCAAATTCTCAATTACTAAAAAACAAACGTGTCCAACCATTAATGGAAAGAGAGCCGCTTTTGTTTTGGAAAGGGCTCTCTATTATTCTCGGTCTGATAGTTATTGTTGAGTTTGTTTATTTGATGTAATTAAAATGCGCTTTCGCTTAATTATGCTTTTGAGTGAAGCACACTCATTAAATCATCAACAAAGTGATTCAATGCCCGCTCTTCAATAGTTCTAATTTTTAGCTGCTGAGAGTCATTTAGCATGTGGTACATACTCGCGGCACCAAAGTCGCCAAAGATAATATTCGCGTCTGCATCAAATAAGGTGTTATGTGCGTATAAGTCTCCATGACAAACTTGATTATCATGCAGGTGTTCAAACACATTACGCATTTCAGTGGTCATTTTATTAATATGATCTAGTGATAAGCTAAACCCTTCAGGAAAAGTGTCACGCGTGCAGCTTTCTAAACTTGGTGGTAAACCTAAGTTTTTATAATGTGAAGGGATCAAGTTCATGATCAACGCCAGATGATTGTCTTCATTCACCTGTGCTAATGATTGCACCAAACTTGGGTGATTACCTACTTTTAAACACGCTTGCAGCTCATCTTCAGGGTAACCATCACTAGTCACTTCACCTTTAAATACTTTAACGGCGATCTCTTGTGGGAAATTCGTTTGCTCTTTATTCCAACGAGCTTTCGAAATAACACCAGATGCGCCTTGGCCTAATACATTTTCTAATGTGTAGTCAGAAGAGGAGATACTAGGAACGGATTTCACTTTCACATCGGATTTACAGAATGGATTACCCGCAAACGCAAACCATGCCAGTTTTGGTAAATTAAGCAGTTGCTCTGGGCACTCAATTAACTGGTTTGCTGAAATACGCAGCAATTCCAAGTTATGCAGTTGAGACAAGTTGTTTGGCAGTTCAGTCAGTTTGTTTCCTGCTAATGCCAGTTTTTGCATTAAGTGGCAATCACCCAATGAGTTAGGCAATACTTCAACTTGGTTATCGGTTAAGATCAACCAACGCAATTTGGGTGGAAAAGCGTTTTCAGGAACATGCTTAATTTGACACGATTTAAATCCAATCATCTCAAGATGTTGACACTGAGCTAGAACATCAGGGAACACAGTAAATGGATTGTTTGATGCAAAGAAGATCTTCAATTTAGGTAATTGAGCGATCTCACTTGGTAGCGTAGTTAGTTGATTATTCGATAAATCTAAGATTTCTAATGAATCAGCAAGAGATAATATCTCAAGTGGAAACTCTGTTAATCCTTCACTTAATTGTAATCGAGTAATACCTTGTAATTCACCGGATTGTAACTGCGCTAATGTATGCAAACTAATCTACCTATACTGTTTATATTTTGCCGCCGATTGTACGGTGTTTCAGTATGAAAATCTAATGACAACAACATGGGATTAATGACTAGTCATCTTCGGTGGTAAAATATTATCCACTAACCGTTCTATCCAATTAAATTTCCCTGAATTCATGTGCTTAGTATTGTAGATGAGGCCTATCTTCATTTCATGGCGTTTTAGTTTATCGTTAACTTTCACAATAGCGTATTTTGCTGGATCAAGTACTTCCATTAAGCTTTGTGGAGCGATGAAAAGCATATCTGATTCTTCAAGAGCCTTTAAAATCGGATTAACTTGCTGACAACGAAATTCAGGTTGATGGCTGATGTCTTTATCTGAATATTGAGGCGCTAACATGGTTTTAAAGTTAAATTCAGGGACGATTAATCCTGCCAGTGGGTAGTTAAAGACCTCTTGAAGATCAATAGTCTTATTTGCCATTGGGTGGTTAATATTACAGACTCCTGCATAAGTAAATAAACCAACCGGCACTTGTCGTAACTCTTTTGATATATCAATCGGGTAATAATTAATAGCAAAATCAAGCTCGCCGTTAATTAAATCATCCGCAGTGGTTTGAGTAAAACTATGCAGTTCAATACTGACATTAGGCGCATCTTTTTTAATTGCTTGGCAGATCTGATACCCATGAGTTTCAATCACAAACCCATTCATTGCGATCTTGATTTGTCCTGTTAGTTGTTTTGGCGAGAAGCTGTCGTTTTGTAGAGTACCTTCAAGCGCTTCGAATATCTTAGGTAGACTGATCGCCAACTCTTCAGCTTTTGGTGTGAGTTTTAATCCGCGTGATTGTCGGATAAATAGAGGGTCATCAAATTCTTGTCGGATCTTGGCGAGAGTACGGCTTACTGCTGGCTGGCTAGTGTTAAGTCGCTCAGCTGCTTTATTGGTGTTTTTTTCTTGCAGTAGCACTAAAAGAGTTTTCAGTAGATTAAGATCAAATTTGGCTAAATCCATTTAATGCCCTTATTGATAAATGTCGATTAGCTATAAACTAACGTCATTCATTAGAAATATCAAATCTGTTATATCAGGAATACGTGTATGCTATTGGTAGAGCCCTCCATATTCGTTACCTTTATTACATCGAATTTAGATGTGCCATTTTAAGGAATAAGAGGGCTATTAAATCTAAGGATAAATAGAATAACGACAATAGGTGTTCCAATGCAGATACATCCTACCAGTTTAGAATTTGAAAACCTCCCTAGTGTTTATGCACTTCTCGATTCCATTGTGTTTATGTGGTTTATTGTTTTAGTTACGGTTGCGATTATTTCATGGGTAGCGGCTAAGATTTGGCATATTCATTCTATTCCAAAGCATTTGGCGAAAGAAAAAGGCTTAGCGCAGGCAAAATTGATTTTTTGGATGTGTATTTTAGGTCTAGTGTGGAAACCACTATGGGTGCTGGCAGTTCTGGCTATTGTCACCGATTGGGATAAAGTTCAAGCATGGTTTAAAGGGGCACAATCATGAAAGAGATAATGTTGCCGTATATTTTAATCGTGTGGTTATTGTTTAAATTTAATGTATTAAAGCGAACCGCAGGGAATTACTTTGTCACAACTTTTGTCGGTGTCATTTTAGCGCTAGCACTATTTTTTGGACACCGATTCTACTCGCCTGCGGATTTAACCAACTCTACGACAGTTAAAGCTCCTCATGCTGTGTTGTCTCCATCGGTTGGTCAGCACATTGATGAGATCTACATTGATCATAACCAGCATGTTAAGAAAGGCGATGTACTTTATCTGCTTAAAGATGACAAAATTACTTCTGCGATAATCGAGGTTGAGTCTGCTCAATTAGAAGTAGAAAAAAGCATTGAAGCAAAGAAGGTCGCTTTACAACAAGCAGAGCGTAATCATCAACGAAACTTAGGAATGAAAGAACATGTGTCAGTACGTGATACGGAAGAATCACAAGACTTGGTGGAAATGTTAATCGCTGAAATTCATGTGTTAGAAGCCAAAGATTTAGGCTTAAAAGCACAACTTACGAATTTAAATTTTGAATTGGATCGTTTAACGATCACCGCGCCTTTTGATGGCATGGTGACACACGTATTTATTGCTGACGGTTCTCGTATCGGTTCACTTCACTTATGGGATACCAGTAAGAAATTTGTTGAAATGCGTATTCCAGATCAATCGTATAAAAACATTAAACCAGGGCAATTTAGTGAGTTTTTTGTTAGCGCATACCCAGGTGAAATTTTTAGAGCTAAAGTACACAGTGTGGTCAATGCGACTGGTGAAGCACAAGGCAGCTTATTACCTCAAGAGCAGCTTGTGTCTCGTCATATTCAGCGTGGTTCTGCACCAGTCGGGCGAACGGTTATTCTTGAAATAGACCAAGAAACGATGGATATGTTACCAATTGGAGCGACAGGCTCTGCATGGATAAGTGCCAAGAAGCCGCATTCAATTTTAGGGTTTATGGATATTATTGGTGGAGCTACGGTAAGACTAACGGCTGCAAAATCTTATCTACAAGCTTTGTAGTTATACTATCCAGATAACGACTCCTTTTTAAGAAGACGAATTAATTACGGTGAGGGTAGCTAATTCATTTTTTATGTATTGATGCGATAAGTGTTCTTTTTACGCTAATTTTCTGTAATATTAGGAAGATAAAGTTAATGGAGCTAACGATGATGATAAAACGTATAACAAAAATAGGTTTCATAGGAACAGTATTATTCATGCTAAGCGGCTGCTTAGGGATGCCAAAGGGCGTTGAACCCGTGTCAGGCTTTGAGTTAAATCGCTATTTAGGAAAATGGTATGAAGTGGCGCGATTAAATCATTCTTTTGAAGAAGGGTTGAGTAAAGTCAGCGCCGAGTACAGCATTAATGAAGATGGAAGCGTTAAGGTCATTAACCGAGGCTATTCAAAAGAAGATAAAGAGTGGAGTGAAGCCGAAGGGAAAGCGAAATTCATTGGTGCTGAAGACCAAGGATATCTTAAAGTTTCGTTCTTTGGGCCTTTCTACGGTTCATATGTGGTGTTTGAATTAGATAAAGAAAACTACCAATATGCGTTTGTTTCAGGCCCTGATCTTGATTACTTATGGTTACTCTCTCGAACAAAAGAAGTTGACCAAGAAGTGATTGAGCGTTTTGTATCAACGGCTCAATCTCTAGGTTTTAAAACAAATGAACTTATCTTTGTTGAGCAATAATTAATAGTCGCGTTAGTTAACGAATATTGGATA
>JAAGZR010000511.1 GCA_024206155.1 Aliivibrio sp. | reverse complement strand
ACGATATAAATAGCCACAAATGCACCAACCGTCAGATGCAATTATGCAGGGATCGCATAAAAGCGCTCGTATCTTGATACCAGTAAACCCTGGCTTAAAGGGATAAAAGAAAACCGCATTAGCGAATAGCCAGTGCGGTTTTTTATTTTCTTTTGGTGTAAAATCTACTGTGTGAATTATTAACACAGGCATACATTATGGCTAGAACAACAAGTGTTACCATTGGTGAATCTTTGGATTTATTTGTCGAGAGAATGATAAAAACGGGGAGATACGGCTCAACCAGTGAGGTAATGCGTAGTGCGTTGCGATTACTGGAGCAGCAAGAAAACCAACAAGATTTACTCAGGAACGCGCTAATTGAAGGTGAAAACAGCGGTGAATCATCTCTATCTTTACAAGAAGTAGCCGCGCAAAGAAAGGCAAGGCTCAATGTATAAGTTATCAAACAAAGCCGCTGACGATTTCGGAAATATTTATGAATTTACTTATTTGAATTTTGGTGAAGAGCAAGCCGATAAATATACCGATGACATTGAAAAATGTTTGAATTTACTTGCTCACACCCCTTTGATTGGCCGTGAATGTCCAGAATTGAGTGTTGGCATTCGACGATTCGATCATCAAAAACATGCTATTTTTTACCGTCTTCGAGAAGAAGATATCTTTATTGTTCGGATCTTAAACCAGCAAATGAATCCAATGATTCATTTACTCGCTTAAATAACCGCTTCACATCGCTTTTCACCTAAAACCGCCAACCACATTTCTTACCCTGTAAATCGGTCAAACCCTGTCACAAACTTTCAGCACTAAAACCGTCAGTTCTCTTTCGACAAAGACAAAAAAACGCCCACTTGAGGCGTTTTATTCGTTCTAATGTTCATTTTTAACAGCAAAATTGGCTGTTTAACATAATGACCATT
>JAAGZR010000510.1 GCA_024206155.1 Aliivibrio sp. | reverse complement strand
TCTGCATTTTTATAGTTAGCACCACTAGCACCACCCAAGGTAGCTAGTGTTATCTTATCGCCCTTTTTGAACATACGTTCTATATCCCCTCATTGATTCGATTTAACTTTTTGTGGAATATAGTCGAGTAGATAATGGCATGAAGCATTTTATTTTGAGGCCGCTGTTTAAGTTTATAATCCGCATTGTTAACAGAAAAGACCATAATTTGTCTATTATTATCAAAGCTAGCATTACCCACTATATAAGTTTCATTTTCTGCATACAGATACCCTAATACAGAATATGAATCCATATTGGTTAGTTTTTCAATATAGGCGGATGGAATATAAGCGCTCTTTTCTATTTTTTGATTTTCACTATTTTTATTAAACACTGAGAACATTTTTCTAGGGTTAAAGTCAGACCAATTTTCAGAAATTGCCTTAGTTAGCCCCGATTTTCTTTCCTCATTAGAGGAAGCATTGATATCTAGACTCCAAATTGCCACCAAAAAATCAGAAAGTTTTGCTAGCCTCTTTTCACCGCCTTCTTTATTTGATTTTTCTTGTATTTTCTTAAGTGAGATTTCATAGGGTTGTTTTAACCAATCAACTTTAAACGATAAATTAAGTGGATTTTGTCTGCCCGCCTCTTTATTTTCAGGCATAAGAGAAATTGTGTAAGGTAATTTTTCTGCATTCGATATTGGTCGCTTAGAAACTAATTTAATAGCTTGGGCGTAAATACCACTATTTTCACTACCATCGATCATAAGGTTACTAACAAAACATTTATTATTATTCTCACAATAAATAGCATCATACCAAGTCATCACTTTCTTGTTATTATTGACAAACCAGTCAACAAGGTAAATATCATACCCCCCCCAATAAAAGTGATTTGTTGCATCAACTTTATATAGTTTTTTAAAGCCAGAAAATTTATCAGGCATTGCCTTAAGTTCATTATTAATCCAGGTTAATGAACCATCATTCGAATAAAAAATTTCCTTTATTTTATTTAACTTATTCTCTTTTCCGAATGTGTAATAAGATTCGAGAGTATTGAAGCTGTTGTTATTTATATTGCTAACCTTAAGCTCTAATGACTTAAAGTCTCTATTTTTATAAATATTTCCAATAAATGTATTTTCTCCAGAGGGGCTATTTGCCACAACAAAGTGCTCTTTCTGTTCTTTCGCATAGGCCAAAGTCGGACTCAACATTAATAATATTAATAAACAGTTTAATTTAATTTTTCCCACAAGTACCTCCAACTCCAGACTCACCTAATGTAACGGAAATATCATTTTGATATTGAAATTTGTATATCCCGGCAACTTCTACTTTATATTGCACTTCACTCTTAAATTCAGCTTTTCCATATTGATAGCTATAACAATTTGCTTTAGTACAATTTTCGCCATTAAATATCTTATTCGTAAAATTAGCACTAAAATTGAAAGCACTAGCAGCTTCAGCTTCCCCAGCAGCGACATCATCACAGTCCTCTTCATCAAAAAAACTACAGACAGCAACGCTTCCCTTTATTTTTGCGAATATACCTATGGCGGTGACACCTCCACCAACGAGTGATAATTCAGAACAAGTTTCATCATCCGCATCACATTCTGACGTTTCACTTTTCCCCGCAGCGGAAAGCTCTAACTTCCCCTTTGTTCCTGGGCCAAACTCAACGCCACCACCAAGTTCAAGAGGTCCGTAGCTTTTCTCAGGAAGCTCATAAACCAAGCCTAAACCAGGAACAATAAATAATGCATCAAGACTACCTGCCCCCTTAATTCCTATTTGAGTATATTTTTTAGGGTCTGGCCCTTTTGTACAATCTTTACAACACTTTTCACCTGTTTCTTCCGATAATGAAAATGAACCTTTTACATCCAACCTTACATAAGGAGCTTTTTCTTGGATAATTTTGAGTCCCTGATATAAAGGATCTTCATCAGTAATTTCTATTGTTTTTGTAGTTTTCTCAGATGACGCTTCACATTGATTACCACAATTACCATCCTTACATGTGTAACATGCTTCTGATGGATCAGAGCTACCACATGCTAAAGACTCCTTACTTTTATCAGTAATAAGTTCTTTTCCTTCTGCACCACCACATGTTTTACATTTGGCATCTTCTTCTTTGATATCAGTTGGATCAGCTAATAGCGCCCAATCGATATTACCACCACTACAACCTGGCGCACTGCAATCTCCAACGATTTTATCTTCTGTTGGTTTGTCACTATCATCGTTTTCTTGGCCTTTACATTTACCAATTTTACAGTCACCTTCTGTTTGCTTCGCTAACACGACTTCACTTTGAGCAGGGTCATCAACACAATCATCATTCTCACACTTTTGACACGTTGGGCAGTTATGCACGGTACCTGAACCACCGGGTTGTGAACCACAATGCCAGCCAGCTTTGACGACACCAACACCCGTGCTAGAGGTCACCACAGTGCCATCTTCGCTTACAAAACCTAAACCAATGGCTACAAACTCTTCTAAATCATGGTCAAAAGAATACATCTCAACTTGTGCACCCGGTGCATGGCCATCTACATTAGGTAGTGTTAAACGCGCAGGTGGATCAAAGGTTGCCCCAACAGGTTGAATAGTCACAATCATTTGTGGCTGCATGCCATTAGGCGGCGCCATTGGCACTTTTGATGCGTTTACCGCAGTGACTGATACAAGCCCTTCTCTTGAACCATCCGGGAAAGTAATCGAACCTTTGGCAATTTCGCTTCATAAAAGTTAAACAACACCCGTGTTGAGAATGCTTGTAACGTTCCTAAATCTACATTTTTAAAAGAGACATTTTCACCACTGACGTTAAAAATAACCGTCGCGTTTTCAGCTAAACCTGCAACTGAGAAAGTATGCGTTTTTCCTAATGTGTCACCATCAATGTTAAAAATTTGGATTGGCGATTTTTCATCACCCATAAAATACAAACCGCCCCACTTAGATTCTGTGGTGCCACGTGTATTAAATTCCGTTAAGTAGTTAGAAATAATTTGATAATTAGGTTGCGTTTCAGCAATGGAGAAAGGCAATTCACCTTGCTCTAATGAACTTGTTGCTGGCAAACCTGCAAGCACTGATTGGCTAACGCCAAGGATAGCGCCTTGCACTCGAATATTGCCACGGTAGACTTGCCCAGTAGTAAACTGCGCATTACCTTCAACTAATAATGAATATTCTGAAATTTTGATATCTGGATTAGATGCAACACTATAACCGCCAAGATCTATGTCTCCACCCGCAGCTATCGCGCCACAGAATTACCACTACCCGATGTAAAGCTTCCAAAAACATAAGCCCCAAATTTACTTACCTCTCCAAGTGGGCGCTCATCGGCCCAAGCAAAAGAGTTAACAAATAGCATACAGCTTAAAAAAAGCTAGCTTTAAACAGTCCTTGTAATACATTTTCATCCTAAATAGTGTTCCATTAAAATTTGGGCACCATTAGAACACAAAAAATTTATATTTCGACATAAAATACACACATTTAACAAAAAACCAACAAGTTAAGTTCTTTTAGTGAACTATATACTTGATATTTTTTTTAAGTTAAAAACACCAAGTTTGTATCATCTTATTTATAGTAATTATTCGCTCCCCTGCTTACATGCGCTAAAGCAAGCTTTAATTTTTCTATAAATTGAACTCTGAATTAGTTTGAAAGAGTCCGCTTGCAAAAAGCATTGCTCAATATATAGACAATGCTATTTCCATTCGCTATCTTAACTCTGCAACATATCCGAAATACAAGCCGACGTCTCTCTCTGCCTCCCCTCACTCAACTTTGCATAACGTAACGTACTCTCAATAGAACGGTGATTTAACAGCTTTTGTACCGCACTAATATCTACGCCATTTGAGATTAGGTTGCTTGCCACAGAATGTCCGCAGTGTGCAGTAGCACCTCCTCTGGGTTATCAATGCATGCAGTTGTTTTAATTTCTTTAAACTGGGTCGCAGGTCGATTCAGGCAGCCTCGCTTAAAACGCCCTACAAACAGATACGGATTACCCTTTACCTTGGGTAGCTTATTGATAATATCGAGCATTAAATCTGACAGGTACAGAATATGATAACTGCCATTTTTAGTGCGTGGTATACGGATAGTCTTGTTATCCAAATCAACGTCACTCCACTTGCGCAAACGTAATTCAGACTCACGACAACCTAATAAAAATAGTAATGCTATCAATGAGCCAGCATAGATATCTTTATAGGCAAGCGAGGCATCAATCAGGCGTTTAATCTCCTCAATGGTGCAGTAACGAGTACGTGCATTATCTTCAGGTAACAGTGACACCTTTTCTGCGACATTAGGGATGTTAAGTAACTGGCTAGCTAATTTTCCCATAGTTTTAAGTAAGGCTAATACACGATTACAAGTACTTGGCGCATAAGGCCGATACTTATTTGATGACTCACTCATACCTAAATGCAGTTGCATCACTTGATGCACAGTAAGCTCGTTGTATGGAATATGCTGAATCGATTTACAATGATGATTAAAACGCGATATATCATCTTGCCATGAACGTTTACGCTTTTTAGCCAGTGGTAAGTAAGTCTTCCAAAAGAACTCATACACCGTTGGATAGGCAACAATAGCATCTCGTTTCGCTTTAGGGTCAACACCCTCTGCTAAGGTGGATTTATGCTGTCTGGCTACTTTTCTCGCTGTTGCTAAATCAACATCAGGAAAGGCACCGATAGCAATACTCGCTTTACGCCCATTAAAGCGATAGCGAAATAGAAAGCGTTTGTTTCCACTTTTACCTGATAGGCACTTAAGTCCTACTACTTCTGCATCTGAAAACTCTAAGTCTGTAGATGATGCATTGCTATCATTACGTGATAATGCACGTAGGTTAGATGTAGTAAATTTAAATTTTTTTAATAGGGTTGCTTTAGACATAGTTAACTCCTTAATAATGAATTCAAAAAGTTAATATATGGCTGAAATTCGCTGTAAAACGTCCATCAGAAATCCCAGTTATAAACCACCAAGGTCCAATAATGGACAGGACTTGGACAGTAAAAATTAGAGTTTTTAGCCTTGGCTATGCTGAAAGGTAATTTTGCACCTTCTTGCACAGCCCTACACCTGCTTAGCCCTCAGAATTCACAGAATCTGCACAGAGAGGACAGGATATGGACCGGAGCTATTTATTGAACGCTAGCAATTTGAAAGATAATGAAGCGGAAAATAGGGAGTATTTATTTTATAAAGCTGCAGATGCAACAAAGCCCCGACACGTGAATGGCGAGGCTTTGCTACGGTTCGCTTAGTTATCTAGCGAAGACAAAAAAGCCTCAACAATTGTTGAGGCTTTTTCTGAAATTGGCAGGGGTGGAGAGATTCGAACTCCCAACACGCGGATTTGGAATCCGCTGCTCTGCCAGTTGGAGCTACACCCCTGTTGTGCGTGCTATTGTAATGACTTCTATAATAAAATCTACACTTTTCACGCTAAAAACATGAATCTAAACTAAAATTTCTACTTCTATCGCACTATTTTACTAAAAACGAATAGAATTTAACCGAGTTTTATCTTATCAACAAACTGATCCACTCGTTGCCAGTTGGTATATTCAACTTCTTTAGTTGGATCTGTCTCTCCACCGGTCATTCTCATGATCAATTGAATCATGAACCGATCAAAAAAGTTATAGCGAGGATAGAACAAGGCACCCGCAAAGGTATCTTGCAAAGCAGGGACCCAGGGTGACTTCAATAAGAACTTTTTAAAATACACGCTCGTTTCTGGCGTATCTTTTCCTTCTTTACGAGCCGTCAAATTAACAATAAAAAAAGCAGCTTTCGCTTTCTCTAATGCGATTTGGTGCTTAGCGATAAATTGATATAACTTTTTATTCAAATGGCCATAGCGAATAGAAGCGCCAATCACAACACGATCATAATTTGCGAATGATACCGTTAATGGTTGATGCAAATCGACTAACTCACACTGAACATCACCTCCCAACTTAGTCGCAATGTAATCCAATATCTTAATCGTTTGACCTTCACGACTTGAGTGAAGAAGTAATACTCTTTCCACAATATACCCTTTAATTTTTCTAATCTAAAACTAACTACGCCAAAACGTCGGCGTAAATAAAATAAGCAAGGTAAACACTTCCAAACGACCAAATAACATTGAAACAATCAATATCCATTTTGCAGCATCATTCACTTCTCCAAAATGCACCGCTACTTCACCTAAACCTGGACCTAAGTTATTTAATGTCGCCGCCACCGCAGAAAACGCAGTTAACTCATCAAGTCCGGTTGCGATCAGTGCCAACATACAAATGACAAATACCAGAGCATAGGCAGAAAAGAAGCCCCATACGGCATCAACTACTCGTTGTGGTAAGGCTTTACTACCAATTTTAATGGTAAAAATAGCCCTTGGGTGAATGAGACGTTTTAGTTCACGCATCCCTTGCAGTGACAGCAATAAAATACGAATCACCTTCATGCCGCCACCAGTTGACCCAGCACAGCCACCAATAAACGATGAGAAAAGTAACAACACAGGCAAAAACAGGGGCCACTCAGCAAAACTGGTTGTGGTAAAACCCGCGGTTGTGGATATTGATACCGTTTGAAACAAAGCTTGATCAACCGCCATTCCTATTGAGTCATACGTGCTGTGTTTTAGTAATAACAAGAAGGTGATAATAAACAACAACATCTGGATAAAGATAAATGCTCGAAACTCAGGGTCTTTCCAGTAGTATTTAGGATGTACGCCACCAGAAGCAAACGCTGCGAAGTGCAATGAGAAATTACACGCAGAGATAAGCAAAAACACCACAGTTATCGCATTAATTAATGGGCTATTAAAGTAACCCATACTTGCATCATGTGTAGAAAAACCACCAATGGCTATGGTAGAGAAACTGTGAGAAATAGCATCAAACCAGTCCATACCTGCCGCCCAAAACGCCAAAGCACACGCAATGGTTAACATAAGATAAATATACCAAAGCACCTTTGCGGTTTCTGCAATTCGAGGGGTCATTTTAGAATCTTTAACCGGGCCTGGAATTTCCGCTCGATACAGCTGCATACCACCGATGCCTAACACGGGTAAAATGGCTACCGCTAATACGATGATACCCATACCACCAAACCATTGAAGTAATTGGCGATAGAATAAAATCGCTTTTGGTAGATAATCTAATCCTGTAAGAACTGTAGCACCTGTTGTCGTTAACCCTGAAAATGATTCAAAAAAGGCATTAGTTACCGATACAGCGGGATCTCCTGAAAGCAAAAATGGCAATGCCCCTGCACTGCCGATTACCATCCAGAAAAGAACGACGATGAGAAAACCATCGCGAGATTTTAATTCTTGTTTATGTTGGCGGTTAGGAAACCAAAGCGCACCTCCTCCTGCCAATAATAAGAAGAAGGTAATAACAAACGGTACACCCGCACCATCACGATAAATGAATGCGACGAAGGCTGGAGCCAACATAAAAAAGCTAAACACCGCAAGTAAGATACCTACGATTCGAATAATTGAACGAAACTGCATGATTTATTGGACGCTTTGCGTCATTCCCACCCTAAATAATTGATGTTATATGAATTTCATTCTTGCGATGGAAACTCTATTTTTGCGCCACTTTTATTAATCACTGCGGTTTTAAACTCACGAATAACGCGCTTTTCTAACTCGACAGTCATGATAACTTTATCACTATAATCTGCCATTATTTGTTGTCCTTCAAATTGAAGTAACAAGGTTTCGACCAGACTCACTAAGTTATAATCACAGTCTAAAACAAGCACCTCTGTGATTCGTTTCTCTTCTGTTTCAATGAGCTTTAATGCTTGTTGAACACCACCACCATAAGCTTTAACTAATCCGCCTGTTCCTAATTTAATACCACCAGAATAACGAGTGACTACAGCGGTAATTTCACCAATGCCACTCCCGCTCAATTGAGCAAGAATAGGTTTTCCAGCAGTACCAGAAGGTTCGCCGTCATCACTGAAGCCCCATTTCATTGAATCTTCAGGCCTACCAGCAATAAACCCCCAGCAATTATGCCGAGCATCAGAGTGTTTTGTTTTTATTTCAGCGACAAACGCTTTGGCTTCATCAATCGATGAGGTTCTTGCAAGGTAGGTAATAAAAACACTTTTTTTAATCTCTTCTTCAAATACCGCCATCGCTTTTGGCACTTGATATGGCTGATCGTTCATAGATTACACTGATAGTAAAAACGGAACCTTAAAGTGTATCACTTCTCATGAAATTTACTCTTTATTCACAAACTTTTATTCACCGTTAAAAGAAAGGAAATTTGTGATCAACCAAGATAAACGTAAACAAATTGTTAAAATTAATTTGAAATCTGTTTAAATTAACACCACTATTAACTGGTCAAACCAGATTACCATAATAACGAATACTCTTATCTGGTTATCATTTCATGGAGATAGAAAATGATTTATCAAGGTGAAAACCTCTCTGTAGACTATATCGAATCAGGTATTGCTCACTTAGTGTTTAATGCGACAGGCAGCGTAAACAAGCTCAATCTTGCAACCCTACACTCGCTGGGTGAAGCCATTGATGCGCTCTACCAACAAAAGGACTTACAAGGTCTCTTACTTTCATCAGGTAAAAGTACCTTTATCGTTGGTGCAGACATCACTGAATTTCTTGGTCTGTTCGATACTCCCCCAGAAGAGCTCAGTGAATGGCTACATCAAGCCAATATCATCTTTAATAAGCTAGAAGACCTTCCGGTTCCTACCTTAACAGCCATCACAGGGTTTGCACTTGGTGGCGGTTGCGAATGTGTTTTAGCGACTGATTTCCGTTTAGCTGATGAGACCGCTTCTATCGGGTTACCAGAAACTCAATTAGGTATCATGCCGGGCTGGGGAGGCTCAGTTCGTCTTCCTCGCTTGATTGGTGCTGACCCTGCAATGGAAGTGATTACCACAGGTAAACCTAAACGAGCAAAAGAGGCTTTAACTCTAGGAATGGTTGATGGTGTTGTTTCACGTGAAACCTTGATAGACGCGTCTGTCTCTATGCTAAAACAAGCGATTGATGGCCAACTCAATTGGCAACAACGCCGTGAACAAAAGAAAGCGCCATTACAACTCTCGCCTCTAGAAGCTGCCATGTCATTTAATGTTGCTAAAGGCATGATAATGAAAATGGCAGGCAAACATTACCCAGCACCAATAACTGCGGTTAAATCGATTGAACAAAGTGCGGGGATGAGCCGTGATGAAGCGCTCGCAGTTGAGAATAAACACTTCGTTGCTCTAACCCGAACCGAAGTGGCTAAGTCGTTGGTTGGTATTTTCTTAAATGACCAACTAGTGAAAAGTAAAGCAAAGCAAGCGGTGAGAAATAGTGAACCTGTCGCGAATGCAGCCGTACTTGGCGCGGGCATCATGGGTGGCGGCATTGCTTATCAATCAGCATCTAAAGGCGTACCTGTCTTAATGAAAGACATTGCTCAAGCGTCATTAGATCTCGGCATGAATGAAGCCTCTAAACTGCTTAATAAACAATTAGAACGCGGGCGCTTATCTGGATTAAAAATGGCGCAAGTGCTTTCATCCATTACACCATCTTTAAATTATGGTGGTATTGAGAGCAAAGATGTCATTGTTGAAGCGGTCGTTGAAAACCCAAAAATCAAAGCCGCTGTTTTAGCAGAAGTAGAAAATGAAGTTAACGAAAACGCAATCCTAGCGTCGAATACTTCAACCATCCCCATTTCGTTATTAGCAAAATCACTCAAGCGTCCTGAGAATTTCTGTGGTATGCACTTCTTCAACCCTGTTCATCGCATGCCATTGGTTGAAGTTATCCGTGGTGAGAAAACCTCACAACAAACCATTGATCGCGTTGTTGCTTACGCCTCTCAAATGGGTAAAACCCCAATAGTGGTGAATGACTGTCCTGGATTCTTTGTAAACCGTGTTCTTTTCCCCTACTTTGCAGGCTTTAGCTTATTGCTGCGTGATGGTGGTGATTATCAACAAATCGATAAAGTGATGGAAAAAGAGTTTGGTTGGCCAATGGGACCGGCTTACTTACTTGATGTGGTAGGTATTGATACGGCACATCATGCACAAGCAGTCATGGCTCAGGGGTTCCCAGAACGTATGGCAAAAGACGGTCGCGATGTGATTGATGCGATGTTTGAAGCCGATCGCTATGGCCAGAAAAATGGCACTGGGTTTTATGCTTATACGGTAGATAGAAAGGGTAAACCGAAGAAAAATGTGGATGATGGCACCGGTGCGATCATTGCAACGGTAACCAACACAACTCAACCTTATACCTCAGAGCAAATTAGTGCTCGTATGATGATACCTATGATTAACGAAGTGATCCGATGCTTGGACGAAGGCATTATTGCTTCTCCTGCAGAAGCTGACATGGCGTTAGTGTATGGTTTAGGTTTCCCTCCATTTAAAGGCGGTGTTTTCCGCTACCTTGATGCGATTGGATTACCTACTTACCTAGAGATGGCGAAAGAGTTTGAGCAACTTGGTGCAGTTTACCAAGTACCTGAAAGTATCAAGCAGAAAGCGGCGGCAGGCGAATGTTATTACCCAGCTCCTAAAGCACCCTCAGTATCGGCATCACTCTAAGGAAGGATTTATCATGAAAAATGTAGTTATTGTTGATTGTATCCGTACTCCGATGGGTCGATCTAAAAATGGCGTATTTCGCCATACCCGTGCCGAAGATTTATCAGCGCATTTAATGAAAGGCTTAATCGAACGAAACCCAAAAGTCGACCCCAATCAAATCGAAGATATCTATTGGGGTTGTGTTCAACAAACCTTAGAACAAGGCTTTAATATTGCACGCAATGCCTCGTTATTAGCAGGCTTACCAAAATCTATCGCAGCCACCACAGTTAACCGTTTGTGTGGTTCATCTATGCAGGCCCTGCATGATGCCTCTCGCGCGATCATGGTTGGTGATGCTGATATTTGTATTATTGGTGGTGTTGAGCATATGGGACACGTACCAATGAACCACGGTGTTGATTTCCATTCAGGTTTATCAAAAAGTGTAGCTAAAGCCTCTGGAATGATGGGGTTAACGGCAGAAATGCTCGGTAAGATGCACGGCATTACTCGTGAACAGCAAGACGCTTTTGCAATGGCCTCTCACCAAAAAGCACATAGAGCGACGGTTGAGGGTCATTTTGATTCTGAAATATTGCCAATTGAAGGCCACGATGAAAATGGTGCACTCACCTTAGTAAAACATGATGAAGTCATTCGCCCAGAAACCACTCTTGAAGGGTTAGCTGCGCTACGACCGGCCTTTGATCCTGCTAATGGAACCGTGACTGCGGGTAGCTCATCAGCCTTATCCGATGGTGCTTCAGCAATGCTCATAATGAGTGAAGAAAAAGCTAATGAAATCGGTTTAACCATTCGCGCCAAAGTTCGTTCAATGGCCGTCTCTGGTTGTGATCCATCCATCATGGGTTACGGACCTGTACCGGCCACTCAAAAAGCCCTTAAACGAGCAGGTTTGTCGATTGATGATATTGATTTGTTCGAACTAAATGAAGCATTTGCTGCTCAATCCCTACCATGTATTAAAGATTTAGGTTTAATGGATGTTATGGAAGAGAAGATTAACTTAAATGGGGGAGCTATTGCGCTAGGACACCCATTAGGTTGTTCGGGTTCTCGAATTGCCACCACGTTAATCAATAACATGGAACGTACTGGGGCTAAACTTGGTGTCGCTACGATGTGTATTGGTCTTGGTCAAGGTATCGCAACGGTATTTGAACGACCTTAGAAATACGTTTTCTAAACCGTAAAAACTAAAAAAGTCGCCT
>JAAGZR010000509.1 GCA_024206155.1 Aliivibrio sp. | reverse complement strand
TCACAATGCCGTTAACTTTGTTTTCAACATGGTCATAAGGCGTCAATTTTTCTCGGTTTGCATCAAGATTATCAAGCTGATGATGGTAAGGTTGGAGTAAGTTATCTAACTCACCATATGACACGCCATGATCTCGTAGCGAAGCTAGCGTTTCTAAAAATAGTTGTTGGCTTTGGGTTCTATAATTAGCAGGAAACGAAACTGAAGAGATGAAATAACGCTGATCAGACGCATAGTAATCCGTCGAGTAAATCCATTGAACTGGCATGGCTGCGTCAAGGTATACCCCACCTAATCTTTGCTGAATAATTGAATGAGCAATTTCATCTAGCCATAACTGATGTTGCTCTTCTCTTGTATTGGTTCGAAAATCACCACGATCAATAACTATAGCAATACTCGGTGCCTCACCACTTGCTACTTTACCTATAAAGTTATTTTGATTTAAAGTCTCTAACGGTTTTAAGCTAACAGTCGAAGTTCCTTTCTTCCAGCTCTCAAAATGCTCTGTGATAAGTTTTATTGCATTTTCTAAAGTAACATCACCACTAATAACAATTTCTGCTAATTGAGGTTGATACCATTGATTATAAAACTCAGACAACTGTGCTGAAGATGCGGATAAAACCGACTCCTTATTTCCAATAGGATCATTACTTCCATAAAGCGTCCCTTCTGTTACATGCTCATAAAACTGAGCAGAAATAGGTTTATCTTCTAATCTTGAATAACGGAACTCGCCAAGAATTACCTCTTTTTCCTTTTCGACTTCAATAGAAGAAAGTTCAATACCATCAGCAATATCCCTCATCCAAATGAGTGCATTATTGAGCTGACTATTATTTGGGAGATCTAATTTATAAACGGTTTCTTCATAAGAGGTGAAAGCGTTAATATCCGCCACAAAACTTAAGCCTGCATTTTCAAACAGAGAAATCACATCATTTTGAGAAAAATGTTCACTACCATTAAAAGCCATATGCTCGACAAAATGAGCATAACCTTTTTGATTATCTGTCTCTTGGAGTGAGCCAGCATGTACAATAAAACGAATGGAGACTTCTTTCTCTCGATCAGGATAAATATGATAACGGAACCCATTATCAAGCTGACCGCTGACCCAGCGAGGATCTGATTTTAGTTCTGTAATGGATGTAGTTTCACACCCTGATATAAATAAAAAAGCAATAAACCCTAACCAATAATGTTTCATCATACGTCCTTGTAATTATACTCAGTTTACGAACCTCCAATTTGTTCACAAACTGAGCACAATTGCAAGAAACTTGAGAAATAGTTATTATTATCAATAAGGTATTTGCTCTTACAATAAAAAAGGCATCCTTTATTAGGTATGCCCTTCTTATGTGTTTTATCACTGCTTTCTGTTGCTTTTTCATTGAATATTTTTGCAACCATTTGGCTATCTATTCAATAATACAACTCACATTAATGAACTACTTTAATGAACGACCATTAGTTTTAATTACATCTTGGTACCAATAAAAACTCTTTTTAGGTATGCGTTGTAGGCTACCTTCACCCTTGTCATTCCGATCAACGTAAATATAACCATAGCGTTTATCAAGTTGTGCCTCTGAGTTACTGACTAAGTCAATCGGTCCCCACGAGGTAAACCCCATTAATTCAACACCATCAAGCACCGCTTCGCGAGCCTGAACAAGGTGATCGTTCAAGTAGGCTATTCGATAATCATCTTCAATGGTATTTTCTTCTGTAACTACATCTTTAGCGCCTAACCCATTTTCAACAATAAATAGTGGCTTCTGATAACGGTCATGCAAGACATTCAATAGCACTCGTAACCCTTT
>JAAGZR010000508.1 GCA_024206155.1 Aliivibrio sp. | reverse complement strand
TGTATCTTTACAAAAACTTTGAGATATGGATTACGGAGATTACACTATTAAAAACGGCAGGCTCATTAACAACGCACCTGAGTTAGAAAGCGGCATTAGTAAAGCAGCTAGAATGCGTCAGGAAATTAAGCGTGGTAAGAAAGTTAGAATGATAGCTGAAGCAAATGAATTAGCTAACGCCAACATTAACTTATTTAAGAAACTATAATTGCGTAGTGTTTGATGAATAGACTTTGTCTAAAGAGAAGAGGGGTAGTGCCCTCTTTTTTTTGTTTATGTGTTATTCTAATGTTGAGTTAGTGTTGACTTAGTGTTGACTTTAAATAGTTAACTAACTGATAATCAATACTAATGTTATAAATGTTATAAAAAAAACCAAAACGTCAAAAATTTTTACACGATTAATTGTAATAAAATATATATATATATAGGAGCATCTAACTATAACATATATATGTGTTGAAATTATTTACTATATTTGCATTAAATTAAATACACTTAAATTATGAATCAAGGATATTCACCAAAGGAGCTTCGCTTCGGTGAGGACGGCAGAGAGCGACTTATCTCTGGAATCACCAAACTATCAAACGCAGTTAAGAGTACATTAGGCCCACAGGGTAACACAGTACTTATAGAATCACAGGAACATATTGGCGGCATTACTGTTACGAAAGACGGAGTTACAGTAGCTAAATCTATTAACCTTATTGACCCAGTCGAGAACCTTGCGGTTCGCATGATGAAAGAGGCTGCCGACAAGACGGCCACTACGGCTGGAGACGGAACGACTACTGCGATAGTATTGACAGAGGCGTTGGTGAAGAAAGGCACAGAGTTGATTACTGAAGATGTTAATCGAACAGATGTGTTGCGTCACATGCATGAACTTACGAAAGAGGTAATTCACGATTTAAAATCAGACTCCAAGAAATTATCTTTGCGAAAGATGAAAGACGTTGCGATTATATCAGCCAACAACGATAAGGAGTTGGGGACTACGATTGCTAATGTATATAAGGAGGTTGGTAAAGATGGTGTTGTAACTGTAGAGAAATCACAAACCAGTGAGACGTATTATGAGACCACTAAGGGTATAAAGGTAGATAGGGGATATTCATCACCATTGTTTATCAATGACCAGAAGAAAGACGAGTGTGTACTGGAAGATGTACATATCCTGGTATCTGATGCTGAGATAAGTAACATACTTCAGATTGAGGGTGTGCTTAAACCAATCATACAGCAGAACAAGAAATTACTTATCATTGCGCCTACATCGGTTAATGTAATAAATACGTTGGCGGCTAATGTTATGAAAAATAATTTAAAGATATGTAATATTGCACCACCGAACTTTGGGTACAAGCAACATGAGTTGATGCAGGACATTGCATATACAGTAGGAGCTACTTACTTTTCAGAAAAGACTGGGGATGACCTGAGCATTATAAGTGCTGATGACTTGGGCCATGCAGCCAAGGTGATAGTTGGACGTGGCTCAACAGTCATCCTTAAAGATGATTCTGTAGACCAAGACGCAGTTGATGGTAGAGTGGCAGAACTGAAAGGTGCGTATGATTTAGCAAAAACAAAAACCGAAAAAGATTTCATCATGTC
>JAAGZR010000507.1 GCA_024206155.1 Aliivibrio sp. | reverse complement strand
TCGTCGCTTTTCTTTTTCACTGTGATACGTTTCACTGGTTTTGAATAAGGGGTTGCGACTTCTAAACTGAGTATCGGCCATGTAAGCATCAAGTCCCGTTGTCGCCATATACTCAAGGTTCACTTCACTATGAAAACCACTGTCTGCAGTGAACTTAGCATTTTGTAAAGCATAGGGAGTATTCAATTCACCCAATTGTTTTTCTAATTGCTCTATGGCGGGTTTTAAGGTTTGCTGCTCTCCCACCGAGCCCCATGTTTGCGCTTGCAAAATAATCTGGTGCTTATCGTCATTGATAGCGATCCCATTGTAACCTTGTATAGTGCCTTTAGATGTCGTCATTTTCGCGCTGTTTGGGTCAGTGATATTACTTTTCACTGGCTTTCCTTTACTGCCTAGCTTTTCCTCATTGTGCTTGAGGAACTCAGCTATTTTCTCAGCACTTTTATCAAGTTTATTCTTTTGTTTTAAGTCATGTTCGACTTCATCTTCTGGCATACTATCTTGAGCTTGATGACGCGCTAATATACGTTGACTGGCCTTTTCTAGTTTCTCTTGTTTACGAGCAAGCTCTTCAAACGTACCGCTCCATTCCTTGCTGGCATTGGACTTTATCTTACAGCCATCAATCGCAAACATGTTTCGGCCAATCAACCCTTCTTCATCACAAATCATTAAGACTTGAGTAAACAGTGGCGCTATTTGCTCACTCATTTTTGAAACAAAAGAAGCGATAGAAGTAAAGTGTGGCTGAACATCGCCTGACAAACTCATTAAGGTAATATTGGTGGCACAAGCTTCGGCGATACGACGACTGGAAATTAATCCACGAGAATAGGAAAACAAGATAACCTTCAACATAACCGTGGGCGGGTACGCTGCCGCGCCACACTTATCATTGTGATACCACGTATCGAAATGCGTTAAATCAAGCTTGTTATCAACAATGTGAGACAGCGCATATTCAAACGTGCCAGGGATTATTTGCTGAGCGAAGTCAATGGGGATGAACTTGTTTTGGCAGGATAAATCAGGTTTATAATTTGCCATGAAGTTTTACGTTGAGTGAATAATATCTATTAGATCACAACCATGATCGGGCATCAAGGATATTTATGAAGTAAAAAGCAAAAACGAAAAAAGACACCGAAAAGTGTCTTTTGGGAGAAATTCTACAGCCTCAACGCCGCCATAAGCGGCTAAAGAACAGTTGGCTATAATTACGAGGAACGAGTACAGCCAATTGTTATGTGTCCGTTACTTAATGGCCTTGTTAGCTTTTTTTTGCGTATTGACTCGTAATAACATTGCTAATGATAAACAAAAAAGAAGTGCAGAGTGAGGTTCAGGAACTTTTTCTATTTGGTATTCTTGTACAAAACTTATGCCCATCCCTCCTGCATCATTATTTGTGATAGTTACTCCGGCAATACGCTCTCCACTTTCAACCCTATAACCGTACAAAGCAGAATCTATCGCTGTTTGAGTGTAGCTGCCAATTAAGTCGGCTTTATCGCTATAAAAATTAATTGTGAAATCCCCAAAATCCCCATCAAATAAAGAAAATTGAAATATATCAGCTGTATTTTTCAATAAAATAGCAATACTACCTGTCCCTGCATCATTATTATTTCCACCATATATACCTTTTTGGCCATGCGCCCAAAATAATCCTAAATTATCTGAACTGATAGAATTCGTTTGTAATGATAAGCTTGAAGCATTTAATTCCGAGAGTGTTTCGAATACCCCTCCATCATTGACTGTTTGACCAATAAAGTTTTCGCCAAATGTTATAGTTTGATAGTCCAATTCCCCAGTAAAGTATCCTTCAAGTGGCCCTTCAAAATCGTAGCCCCATTCGAATGTAGCTGAATCATTAATTATGACTCCTGCATTAGTATTAAAAGAAATTAAAAAAAATATAACTATGATCTGGTAATACATTGTTTTCACTTATAAACATCCTTATATTAAAAAAATACCACATGCAATAATCAAGCCATTATATCGAAAACCTCTTCAACCCTTTAACAAGTGGGAGCTTAAAATAAAAATAGCTTTCACATCTAGGTTAACGAAACTTTCATTTCAAGGAAACTGTTAAATAATCTGACACAAATAAAGCTAGACATAATGACTCCCCACGAGGTGCTAGCCTCCAAATTCGTGGGTTAGCAAAGCCAG
>JAAGZR010000062.1 GCA_024206155.1 Aliivibrio sp. | reverse complement strand
GTAGTGGTATTGATTCTTGATAAACTTAATTTAATACGACAAAAAACAAAAAAGCGAGTCATCATAGCTCGCTTTTTAATATTCTGTTTTTAGTAAAAATTACAGTAGTTCAACAGATTGTTGAGCAATTACGAATTCTTCATTAGTTGGGATAACCATTGCAACAGCGTTTAATATTTCCGATTTAGCGATAATGCCATCTGCGCCAAAACGTGCACCTTCGTTACCAGCAACATCTTCAACAAACCCCAGAATTTTAAGGTTGCTTAAGATCTCACGGCGGATTGGTAATGAGTTCTCACCGATGCCACCAGTAAAGATAATGCCATCTAAAGAATCTAACGCTGCTAGGTAAGAAGCAACGTACTTAGCTACGCGGTATGTGAACACTTGGAATGCTAGTGTTGCGCCTTCGTGACCTTCTTCCATCGCCTCAAGGATACCGCGAGCATCACTTGTTAAACCAGACACACCTAAGAAGCCAGACTCTTTGTTTAAAGAGTTAAACACTTGCTCTTGTGACCAGCCTTTCTTAAGTAGGTATTCAATGATACCTGGGTCTAAATCACCACAACGAGTGCCCATCATCAGGCCAGAAAGCGGTGTAAAGCCCATTGACGTATCAACACTGTTACCGTCTTTAATTGCACAAACCGATGCGCCATTACCTAGGTGAACAGAGATAAAGCTAGATTCTTCAATTGGCTTATTAATCATTTTCGCAGCTTCACGGCTTACGAAATAGTGGCTTGTACCGTGGAAACCGTAACGACGAACACCAAAATCAGTATATAACTCTTTAGCAATAGCACCTGTGTATGCACGCTTTGGCATAGTTTGGTGGAACGCTGTGTCGAATACCGCAAATTGAGGAAGAGAAGGAAAGGCTTCAACAGCAGCACGGATACCAATAGCACCAGCTGGGTTATGTAATGGAGCAAGATCTGATAGACTTTCAATCTCTTGAGTTACTTCTTCAGAAATGCGAACTGTTTGTGTGAATTTTTCACCACCGTGAACGATACGATGACCAATTGCAACGATACCATCAGTAAAGCCTAACTCTTCAGTCAGCCCTACTAATTTGCCAATTGCAATTTTGTGGTGGTTTTCTTCGCCTTCAATGGCGATTTCAGTTTTCTGTCCTTGATACTTCCAGCTCATACGAGCATCTTCCAGACCAAAGCACTCACCAAGGCCACTTAATACTGCATCACCAGAAGCAGTATCGATAACAGCAAACTTTAGTGAAGAGCTGCCTGAATTGATAACTAATACGTATTCGTTGTTCATCATTATTCTCTTTATTATACATCTGTAGGTTACACATAGATCTATGCCTTTTGTTACCCTTCTATTATTCAACTTTATTTTAATAATTCAACTTTTGTCTTGGTTTGTTCATGTTTTATTTATCAATTCCTTATTCTAGATCAACGTTAGCAAATATAAGCTGCTATCTACCCTCAATCTCAATAATGAAAAGTGTTAAGCAGATCCTGTTATAACGAAAACTTAACATTAAATCATTGATTTATAATCTGACAAAAATAAGAATGACATACCGTTCAAATTTTGACTAATTTAGTATGAATATATTAATCTGCGATGATTCTGCCATCGCACGTAAAATGCTCTCAAAGCATATAATGCTTACCTCTGAGGTTACGCTTCACTACGCTGAAGACGGTGCTCAAGGTTTGGCTATATTAAAAGAGCATTCGATTGATGTACTCTTTCTTGATTTAACCATGCCTGTATTAGATGGATTTGAGGTTCTTGAGCAGTTTCCAACCAACTCCAAATCAACTCAAATTATTGTTATTTCTGGAGATATTCAGAAGAAAGCAAAACAACGCTGTTATGAGCTTGGCGCACATGAATTTCTTGAAAAGCCCTTTAGACCTGAAGAAATAACAAAACTACTTTATCGTTATCGCATTAGTCCAAGCTCTAAAGTCGCAATACATAACCATAATCGTAGCCTGTCTATCTCAGAGGTTATTGCTAATATTAGAGAAATTAGTAATGTGGCTTTAGGTACCAGTGCAGCTCTTATCTCAGAACAATTTGATCGCTTTATCGATATGCCACTACCAAATGTTGCCTCTTTGCATCATTCAGAATTACAAATGACATTACAAGATATTGTTAATAACTCTGAATACCGTGCTATTTCCCAACGTTTTGTAGGTAATGGAATTAATGGTGAAGCTCTCGTCTGTTTGCACGGTAACGAATTACCCGAATTGTTAAGCGTTGATAATGGAGAAGAACAAATAACAACTAATGAAGCAATTTTAGATATCTCTAACCTTCTAGTTTCCTCTTTTCTTTCTTCATTTAATAAGCAGTTAGATATCAACATTTCATTACGTCAGCCTATTGTATTAGAAACAGAGCAATTAAAAGTCGCTTTAAAACACACACCCTCTCTTATTAAAGAGTATGAGAGTGACATTTTCACTATCGAATTTGTCTATTCTGCTGAAACTATCGATTTAAAGTGCGATGTTATTTTTTTAATGGATAACGACTCTTTAACTGCCATTAAGTCTATTTTGGAGAGTGTATTATGATAACCTCAGATATGAGTGACTTTCACTGGGCAATGCAAGTTATTGATGATCTCGATGCTGGCTTAATTGTGTTAGACAAACATTTTCAAGTATGTGCGTGGAATGGCTTCATGCAATCTTACAGTGGTATCACCTCGGATAAGATCCTTGGAAAAGTTATTTTTGATGTTGTTCCTGAATTGCCAGAAACATGGTTAAGAAAGAAAGTTGGCGCTTCTTTTACTTTAAACTCTCGTGGGTTTTCATGCTGGGAAGATAGGCCTTACTTATTTAAGTTTAAGAACTTTACTCCGATCTCTAATGGTTTGACTGAAATGCGTCAAAACATTACCTTTTCACCACTTACCTCTTTAAATGGCCAAGTTTCTCACATCAGTTTAGTAATTAATGACGTTACTGATATAGCAAAAAATAAGCTCCATTTACAAGAGTCAAATCAACAATTATCAAATCTAAGTAAAACCGATGGTTTAACTAAACTGTTTAATCGTACTTATTGGGAATCCTGTCTAAAAAGAGAATTTGAACAAGCCATAATATCTGGAACGACAGCTTCTGTTGTCATTTTTGATATCGACCATTTTAAAAGAGTAAATGATACTTATGGCCATGCAATTGGTGATGTTGTGATTCGCAATGCGGCTGATTTATTAAGAAAAACCTCTAGAAATACTGATATTTGTGGTCGTTACGGTGGCGAAGAGTTTACTGTTATCCTTCCAGCGACCAACGCTGAGCAAGCGCTATATTTTTCAGAAAGATTACGAAAACGCGTAGAAAAAACGCAAGTTAAATCCGATAATGTCGTAATAAACTACAACATAAGTGTAGGTATCTGTGAACTATCTTCAGATAATGATGATTATTTAACTTGGTTAGAAATGGCGGATAAAGCACTCTATTATTCAAAAGAACATGGACGAAATCAATCAACTATCTACCACTCTGCCATTAAGTAAGTATTCAGAAATAGCGCAGGAAAAATACTTGAGAACAATGCGTGAATTTTTAATAAGCACTTGTTCTACAATCAAAAATTTCAACGCAGTTATCGATCATGTTAACCAGCTAGGATGATCAGTTATCTACTACGATTGGTATAATATCAATCGTAGTAATTCATAGACAGAAAAAAGCCTGAGTGATAACACTCAGGCTATGATTACAAGAACTAACGTTGCATCCTGCAATACTTACTCAGCTATGCGTAATGCCAATTCTACGCTGAACACTTTACCGATCGGCGACCAAACCATCATAAAGCTCTTTACGCAAATGAACCCTGCCCAAAATGTGTCGGGTCCGTATAATTATCGTTATCCTTTTACACCACCGGCTGTCAAGCCACCCACAAGGAATTTCTGAGCAAGTAAGAAAACCAATGTAATAGGTAATGCTGATAATACGGCAGCGGCCGCAAAATCACCCCATAAGTAGTTCTGAGGGTATAAATATTGTTGCATACCAACTGCTAATGTGTACGAGTTTACATCAGAAAGTAGTAAAGATGCTACCGGAACCTCAGTAATTACCCCAATAAAAGACAAAATGAACACAACTGCAAGAATTGGTACCGATAATGGCAATAATACTAAACGGAATGCCTGCCATGGCGTTGCACCATCTAACGCTGCCGCTTCTTCTAATGAATTATCAATGGTCTCGAAATAGCCTTTAATCGTCCACACATGTAAAGCAATACCGCCTAAATACGCGAATATCAAACCACCATGTGTATTCAGACCTAAAAATGGAATGTACTGTCCTAACTTATCAAACAGAGCATACAGTGCCACAAGCGCTAAAACTGCTGGGAACATTTGGAAAATCATCATACCTTTAAGGATGGTTTCTTTGCCTTTAAAACGCAATCTTGCAAACGCATAAGCACTTGTTGTCGATAATGCAACAATCAGTATAGAGCTGATGGCTGCTATTTTTACAGAATTCCATAACCAAGTAAGTACCGGAAATGGTGGTTGCGTGGTTGACCCATCAGCGTGCTCTACTGCAATCCCCAATGCTAACTTCCAGTGCTCTAATGATGGGTTTTCAGGAATAATGCTACCTGTAGCAAAGTTACCTTCACGGAATGAAATCGTAATAACCATTAGTAGTGGGAATATGATCATTGCTAAAAATATCCACATTGCTACATGAGTTGCCCAAACGCGATACTTTAAGTTTTTTCCTTGAACCATTGCCATATCAATGAATCCTTATTTATTTAGTCTGCAAGTAGCTAAATACAATTTCCCTTATAAATAACTACTTAACTATTATTAGTTTAGTTATTTGATAATTTGGTGAAACGTAGGTTCAGTAACGCTAAGCCACCAACCAGTAAGAAAATAAGTGTTGCAATTGCACTTGCTAAACCGAAGTCTTGACCACCACTGCCCTCAAACGCGATTCTATACGTATAACTTACTAGTAAGTCGGTATAACCCGCAGGTTCAGTCGTTCCAATCATGTTTGGCCCACCTTTAGTCAATAACGCAATCATTACAAAGTTATTAAAGTTAAAAGCAAATGCAGCAATCAATAACGGGGTTAATGGTTTAACCATCATTGGTACTGTGATTTTGAAAAAATTCTGAATTGGCCCAGCGCCATCAATCGCTGATGCTTCATATAGATCCTCTGGAATCGATTTTAATAAGCCCATACATAAGATCATCATGTAAGGGAAGCCTAACCAAGTATTTACAATTAATACCATTATTTTGGCGGTGAACGGGTCTGAGAACCAATTAGGCTGAATCCCAAACATACTCTCTAATAGAATATTGATCTCACCAAAGCTTTGGTTAAAGAGACCACGGAAAATCAAAATAGAGATAAACGCAGGAACCGCATAAGGGAGAATAAGCAATAAACGATAAACCGCACGGCCTCTTAACTCTTCCCATTGCACTACCGCAGCAAGAACCAAACCAATGGCCAGAGTGAACACCACCGTGCAAGTTGCAAAAATAACCGTCCAAATAAAGATGCTAATAAATGGTTCTTTAATTCCATCATCTTTCCAGATACGCTCAAAGTTCGCCGCGCCAACATTAACAACAAAACCAGGAGCGACAGGATCACCAACAAAAGCACCCTTATCATTTACTTCTTGATAAAACCCTGTTTCATGGTTTGCTTTAAAGTAGGTTTCTGTTTTTTTGTTATATAACGTTTCACCATCATCTTGTAATACAAACAATGGTCCAACTGCGGCAAACTTACGCAAACCACTCATCTTAATTTCTTCACCTGATGGCATCGATAAGGTAATTAAATTTAAGCTTGGCCGCTTAGCAATGATCTCTTTGATTTTGGCTTTTTTACCTTTCACTGTTTCTACAGGCTTCAGTTCTAAATGACGCTCAACCGCCTCTGAAATCTGAAAAGTCTCTGTAGCTAACAGCTGACCTGAATCTTTAATCGTTAACTCGTAACCATCACCCTGATTAATTAATTGAAATTTATAGCTCTTACCACTTTGATACGTCTTTGATAGATGTACAGCTTGAGCACGCTCTAAGGTAACTTGGTTTGTTGCACTGTAATTGGTAAATGCCAATCCTACTGTATAAACCAATGGGAAAATAATGAATAAAATCATGCCCGCAATACCAGGGAAGGTATATCGATATGCATAAGTTTTTTTACTGCCAAACACATAAACAGCTAACGATGTTAATAAAAGCATTAACATTGCAAATGCAGTTTCACCACGAGAATACATAAGTACGCAAACATAACCATTTATCGCTGCAATAGCGGATAAAAGTCCCCATTTTGCAAATGATTTATAATTTGAATGCGAAGCGACTTCTGTTGTCATAAGCTCCAAGACCTTTTAAAAAATACCAACCTAGTAAGTCAATTAACAGCGATAACAAACTTACTACGATGGGTATATAGAGGATAATTTGATAATAATATTTAAAGAGGAAGAATTGGAAACCCCAGCTCTCCCTCTGTAATATTTCGACTTACTTAGTCATGCGTTGTTCTACTGCTGCTAATGCATCATTGATCATTTGACGCCTATCGACCACATTCCCCAGAGCTTCTTCCATGCTGTACCAGAACGTCGTGAACTGCGGAATATTTGGCATAATTTCACCATTCATGGCATTGCCCATTGTCGCTGCGATACGCGGATCATTACCTAATTGTGCTTGGTATGAATTTAAAGCTACAGCACCTAGTGGCTTATCATCATTCAGACTTTTTAGACCTTCATCTGTAAGTAGGTAGCTTTCAAAAAATTCAACAGCAAGATCTTTATTTGGTGAAACAGCACTAATACCACCAACCCAAACGCCAACAAATGGCTTAGATGCTTGACCATGGAATTTAGGTAGCGTAGTTACGCCGTAGTCAATGCCTGCTTTTTCAATGTTTGCCCAGCCCCAAGGGCCATTAATCATCATTGCAACATTGCCTTTCACAAATTCAGATTCGGCAACTGAGTAATCCATATCTGCAGAAATGGTTTTATCTTTTACCATTTTTTCGATAAAGCCCATCGCATCTTGAACCCCTTTTTGGTTCACACCTGCGTTTTTAATATCATAGCCGTCTGCCGTTTTCTTAAAGGCGTATCCACCATCTGCAGCAAGTAGAGGCCATGTAAAATAAGCACCACCACGTAAAGGCCACATGATTGCTTTTTGGTTTTTAGCCATTAGTTCTTTATCTAATGCTGGAATATCTTCCCAATTTTTTGGTGGCGTTTTGATGATTGCTTTATTATAAATTAATGAAACCGACTCTATCGCTATTGGGTATGCAATTGTTTTTCCTTTATACTCTACCGCGTCCCAAGCAAAATCGACGATTTCAGATTTCAATTCTTCAGATGGTTTGATTTCTGCTAACAAACCAGCTTCAGCGAAACCACCAAAGCGGTCATGTGCATAGAAAATCATATCTGGGCCATCACCTGTTGCCGCTACTTGAGGAAACTTCTCTTCTGCTTTATCAGGAAAAGCAACCGTTACCTTAATACCAGTATCTTCTTCAAATCGTTTACCTACTTCAGCCATACCTTCATAAGACTTATCACCAGTCACCCAAATAGTAAGTTGACCTTCTTCGATTGCAGCAGAAGCGTTAATTGAACCAAGAGCTGCCATTGTGCATAGTGCGACAGTATTGAGGACTTTTTTCATTGTGAATCCTTCCTTTATAATTAATGAATCATCGGTAGGGTTTAGGTAAAAATAAGTGATGATTCAATTTTCAGGATGCATTTTCATAAATTCTCACGTTGAATTCATCATCCTACTCTCTACGCCTTTTTCTTTATGACATAAAAGCGTGATCTAAAACTTAATTGATATTGCGTCGCATCACAGAATGCCATTCAAATGCGATTCACCTCACACTGAAATTTAAAAAAACTTTGAACTCCATCGATATTTATTAAAAATGTGACGTACGTACTCCTCCCCCCTACTCCCCCAAAAAAAATAGGAAGGAGGAGGATGACGTTTTCGCTCTTTTGCTTAAGAATGACACCATAAAGCAAATAGCTAATATCAACTTAATGCATCGTTGATATAAAATAATTTAAAATTAGACGAGGATAGACACAATGACGAGTGTCACTTTACGCAACGTTTGCAAATCCTATGGCGACGTTAAAATCTCAAAAAATGTAGATTTAGAAATCAACTCTGGTGAATTTGTTGTTTTTGTTGGCCCATCAGGCTGTGGTAAATCCACCTTATTACGCTGTATTGCGGGTTTAGAAGACATTACTTCTGGCGACTTATACATGGGTGATAAGCGAATGAATGATGTTGAGCCTTCTAAACGTGGGGTTGGGATGGTATTCCAATCTTACGCGCTTTATCCACATTTGAACTTATTTGATAACATGTCGTTTGGTCTCAAATTAGCAAAGGCCGACAAAGCCGAGATCAAAAAACGCGTCGATCACGCGGCTGATATCCTGCAACTTGGTCACTTACTAGAGCGTCAACCAAAAGCACTTTCTGGCGGTCAGCGTCAACGTGTGGCCATTGGCCGTACTTTGGTATCTCAACCAAACGTTTTCCTTCTTGATGAACCCCTATCGAACCTAGATGCCGCATTACGTGTTCAAATGCGTATCGAAATTGCCAAACTGCATAAGAAGCTTGGTTGTACTATGATCTACGTAACTCATGACCAAGTAGAAGCAATGACAATGGCAGAGAAAATCGTGGTACTTGATGGCGGATACGTTTCTCAAGTAGGTGCACCACTAGAGCTATATCATTACCCAAAAAATCGTTTTGTTGCTGGCTTTATTGGCTCTCCAAAAATGAACTTTATTAGCGTCTTTATTGAAGATGTAGAAAAGAATCAAGTTAAAGTTCAGTTTAAAAATGGCTCAACACTATGGATCCCGGTTGATGGCACAAATGTTACTCGCGGTGAAAGAATGTCATTAGGCGTTCGCCCTGAACATTTAGTGTCCGAAGAAAATGGTGATGCTGTTATTAAAGGGAATGTTTTAGTTGTTGAAAAATTGGGATATGAAACACAAATTTATTTAACAATTGAAGATGCCGATGCCGATATGATATACCGTGTACCGGATACAGCACTCGTTGAGGCTGGTGATACATTCTCTGTTGGTATTCCCGCTCATCGCTGCCACTTATTTCATAATGATGGAAAAGCGTGCCAAAGGCTCTATAAAGAAGCAGGCGCTCAATAAATATTACATTAATCGTAATGATCTCATTTTTAAAAGCCCAACCATCAATTGGGCTTTTGTTGTTTATTCGAGGAATATTGTGAACACACAGCATGCATTTCCGTACCCACTCGGTGCGACGCTTACAAAAAATGGGTGTAACTTTTCTGTGCACCATGCTTCACCATACCCTATTTCTCTGATTATTTTTGATGATAATGGAAATCATACAGAGCACCCATTTACGGAAGAATATGGAACCATTAAGTACACATTAATTGATGATGTTACTGAACATACTGTTTATGGATTCAAAATTATTCAAGACAATGAGGCCATTTTATTACTCGACCCTTATGCTAAAGCATTAAAAAACAGTCCTCACTATCTAGTTCCCTATACTGCTAAACAAAGTTGGACATTAGCTCAATGTGTTGTTGTTAATAACGATTTCGATTGGCAAGAAAGTCAGAGACCTATGGTAGCTCGCTCTGAAACCATTTTATTAGAGACGCATGTAAAAGGATTTACCTTGCTAAATTCTGACGTTGAAGAGTCTGTTAGAGGTACATACCTTGGCTTAGCTGATCCTGCAAACATTAACCATCTAAAACAACAAGGGATCACTACGGTACAGCTACTTCCTGTTGCCGCGTGCATGCATGAACCACATCTTCTCAAGATGAATATGGTGAACTACTGGGGCTACAACCCAATTGCCTTTATGGCCCCAGATCCTAGATACGCGAAATCAGACGCGGTCAATGAGCTAAAAACCGCCATTAGGGAGCTGCATAAAAACAATATCGAAGTAATTTTAGATGTTGTTTATAACCATACCGCTGAAGGTGGAAATGGCGGTACAACGTTTAACTTAAAAGGGTTAGACCAAGATTATTATTTACATCACCATGGCAATTATACTAATTATACTGGTTGTGGTAACACGTTAGATATTACTCATCAACCAAGTCTCAACTTAGTCATGGATACTTTAAGATATTGGGTTGAGCATTATCATGTTGATGGATTTCGTTTTGACTTAGCTGCAACACTAGGTCGAGAATATGACCAATTTAACCCTAACAATGCTTTTTTTAAAGCGGTTGCTCAAGATCCTACCCTTCAAAAAGTAAAGTTGATTGCCGAACCTTGGGATATTGGCCCGAATGGCTATCAAGTCGGAGAGTTTCCTGATGGTTGGAATGAATGTAGCGATAAATTTCGTGACACGACTAAGAGCTTTTGGCGCGGCGAGCAAAATTATCTAAAATCCATTGCTACTCGTATTATGGGTTCTCGTGATCTTGTCAGTGCTTCTCGATGGCCACACAAATTACCAGTAAATTATGTAAGTTATCATGACGGGTTTACGCTTCAAGACCTCGTAAGCTATAAAGAACGTCATAATCATGCTAATGGTGAAGATAACCGAGATGGTCATGGAGATAACCGTTCAGATAATTATGGCGTAGAGGGAGAAACAACGAACCCAAGGATTATTGCGTTACGTGAGAAACAAAAGCGAAATATGATAACAACATTATTATTTAGTTTTGGTATTCCTCACCTTCTTGCTGCCGATGCTTGCTCGCACACTCAAAAAGGCAATAATAATGCTTACTGCCAAGACAGTGAGATTAGCTGGGTAAATTGGAAGCTTGATAAGCATGCTGATGAATTTAAAGTTTGGCTTGCCGATATAATCCAAGCACGACAAACTCATATGGTACCCATGATTAACGCCTTTAGTGGCAGTAAACGAACAAAACAAAAAGTAAATTGGTATACACCTGAAGGAAATAACATGACACATGGTGATTGGCACCGCGCCGAAGCACTGTGTCTTCACCTCAACATTTATGATGGTGAAAAAGAGTTATTAATAATGATAAATCAGTCTAATGTACCGACTCGTTTTGAATTGCCAAAGTCTCAGCATCATAATCGCTGGGCTTTAATCTGTAATACCCAATACTCCACAATCGAATCAAAGCATGTGATCTTTGATTACAGCCTTTCAGCACTATCTATCGCTATATTTAATGCAGAATAAAAAAAAGGAGGCTAATCAGCCTCCTTTTATATTCACCCACTAAGCTAATCATCAAGCTTAGCTTCAGATTTTACACATCCCTTGTGATATGTTCTATACATTAAAACCATCAGCGTAATTACTAACTTGGATGTCATCCAGATCATATACGAACAATATACCTTAAATTGATGTGTAAAAAGACAAAGCGTCTTGTTCTAGTCGCTCCAATGTTATGGAACTGTAAGGACCCTGCCAAAATAAAACATTATCGTTACAATACAACACACTCTATATGATTTGTGCTAAACGCTCTTGAACGACTCCAACAATCAAGTCTGGCTGGAATTTAGATATAAATCGGTCACAACCTACTTTTGCTACCATCGCATCATTAAAACTACCACTTAGTGATGTATTTAAGGTAATAAATAAATCGCTCATTCTAGGATCGTTACGGATTTCATGTGTTAAACGATAACCGTCCATTTCTGGCATCTCAGCATCGGTGAGCATCAATAATATTTCATCATTAATGTTCTTACCTTCATCACACCATTGTTTTAATAAATTAAGAGCTTGTCTTCCATCACTTTTTTCTATCACTTCTAAACCAAGTTGCTCTAGTGTATTTCGCACCTGTGTACGAGCTGTGCTTGAATCATCAACAATCAGCACTCTACGCCCATGCATATGATTTACTAGCTCTTGATCTAATACATCTTCTGAAATAGAAATATCATATTCAATAATTTCGGCCAGCACTTTTTCAACATCAATGATCTCTACAATGCGAGTATTCTCAGGCTCAACTTCAACTTGAGTGATTGCTGTAAGATAGTTATGACGTCCAACCGTTTTCGGTGGGGGCTGTATGTCTGCCCATGTTGTATTAATAATATTTTGAACTTGACCAACCAAAAAGCCTTGAGTTGTACGATTATACTCCGTAATAATCAGCGTTGTTTCTTCATCATTAGCCATTGGTTTCATACCAATAGCACCACGTAAGTCAATCACTGGTACTGATTCACCACGTAAACTCGCAACACCTGAAATATGATAATGAGATCCTGGAAGCTTCGTTAACTTTGGTACTTTCAGAATTTCTTTAACTTTAAATACATTGATGGCAAAAATTTGAGTTGTATTAAGCTTAAAAAGCAGCAATTCCAATCGATTTTCACCTACAAGTTGAGTACGTTGGTCAACACTATTTAACATTCCACTCATATATATCGCTCATTTAATAATTTTCGTTGATAATATAGTCAACTATTAGTTTAATAATACATTAATTCTTTATATTATCGGCATTTTTTGAGATGTCTTTAACAAGATAGTGCCAAAAAAAAGACAATAATGTTACCATCCTTCGCATAAGCATCAGATAATATGCATGTAGTACTCATTTAAAGGAATTTTATATGTCGCAAGCCCAACCCCTACTCGTCCGTATGATGAATACAAACATCATAATTCAAATACTTATTGGGATTATTGCAGGTGTTGCACTTGCTACCTTATCCCCAGATATCGCCACTTCTGCGGGTTTGTTTGGTCAGCTATTTGTTAGCGCACTTAAAGCAATTGCTCCTATCCTTGTTTTCATTTTGGTTGCCTCTTCTATAGCTAACCAAAAACGAGGACAAGATTCAAACATGAAACCTGTCATCGTTTTGTATTTAGTGGGTACTTTTTGTGCCTCATTAACCGCTGTGGTTATGAGCTTCCTTTTTCCAACAACCCTTACTTTAGTTACTGACGCTGCAACAAACAGCGCTCCTGAAGGGATTGCTGAAGTCCTTCATACTTTACTGTTTAAAATCATTGATAACCCAATCAATGCGTTAATAACAGGTAATTTTATTGGTATTTTAGGCTGGGCTGTCGCGTTAGGTTTAGGCCTACACTCTGCCTCTGATGCTACCAAAAAAGTCTTTATTGATCTATCTAACTGTATTTCAGACATTGTAACGGTTGTTATTCGTTTCGCTCCGATTGGTATCTTTGGTTTAGTATCAAGCACATTTGCTGAAACAGGCTTTGATGCACTAGCGAGTTATTCTCACCTGTTAGCTGTACTGCTTGGTTCAATGGCATTCATAGCTCTTATTGTGAACCCTCTTATCGTATTTATCCGCACGAAACGTAACCCATACCCTCTTGTTTTCTTATGCTTACGTGAAAGTGGTGTAACGGCATTTTTCACACGAAGTTCTGCAGCAAATATTCCGGTAAACATGGCACTGTGCGAACGTCTAAATCTACACAAAGATACTTACTCAGTATCAATCCCACTAGGTGCAACGATTAACATGGCAGGCGCTGCAATCACAATTACCGTATTAACGCTTGCGGCAGTAAATACAGCTGGTGTTGAAGTTGATTTGGCTACTGCATTACTACTTAGCCTAGTTGCTGCGGTTTCTGCATGTGGTGCTTCAGGTGTTGCTGGCGGTTCATTATTACTTATTCCATTAGCATGTAGCCTATTTGGTATTTCAAATGATATTGCGATGCAAGTCGTTGCTATCGGCTTCATCATTGGTGTAGTTCAAGATTCAGCTGAAACGGCTCTAAACAGCTCAACAGATGTTATCTTTACTACAGCAGCATGTCGTAAAGCAGATAACCCATACAAACCACTAGTACAAACATCAAACTCTTAATATTTAATTAAGCGTTAGTTACTAAAACTGAAAATGGCCGCTAAGTTAGCGGCCATTTTTATTTGATAATCTTAAATAAGATTACTTAATAATCTTTATGTTGGTATAAATAAACTGAATAAGAAACCGCTAACAGCGCACATAATGTTGCAGGAATAGCTAGCGTATTTATCCCAAGAAAAGGATAGAAATAACCACCAATCACGCCACCAAACACAAAGCCCAATGCGATAAATAAATACAATGCTAAACGACGACGATGAATCGGCTCTCCCTTTAACTTCATACCTAGCATAATCCCAAGATCAGTAAGCACACCAGTTACATGAGTGGTACGAACTACAGCACCACTATAAGTGGTAACCAAGCCATTTTGTAACCCACAAGCCGCAGAAGCAAAGTAATGTCCCCACTGGCTTCCTTCACCTAAAACAATCATTGCAGTAAACAGCAAAATACTTTCAATACAGAGTGCGAAATTATATCGTCGCCCTAATTTTAATGCGGTACAACCGACAATTAAGCTACTTAATGAAGAGCCTAAGATAAAACTAAAGATGATAAAGAATAAGTGCCATGTTGTTTCATTGAACCCAAGCAATTGAGTTCCAAGCAACGTCGCAGTACCAGAGAGATGAGAGATAGACTGATGCTGAAAGCCCAGTAAGCCTACTGAATTAGTGATCCCAGCTAAAAGTGCTAGAAAGAAGGTGCCGTATTCGACCCATTTAGGAAGTTTTGAAATCACGATGCGCTACCTAGCCAGCAAAGAGTGTTATTCTATACGCAAGTAACATCAAGATACAGTTTCAGTAAAATTTATCTGATCCTATACGCTTATCGACCTTAAATAAAAAGGAAAGACGTAATGCCTTTCCTCTAAATATTGTTAATTAGCTGTTTTATTCAAATTACGACAAATACATCTTAAGGTACTTATCTGCCGCTTCATCCCAACTAAAATTTTGCGTCATTGCATGTAACTGCACACGCTTAACCTCATTAAGATCTTGGCTATACAGTAATAAAGAACGCATTAGTACCAACAGTAATTCTATTGGGTCTGGTTTTTTAAAACTAAAGCCTGTCGCATTTTCAGAGTCAGTATCATAATCAATAACACTGTCTTTGAGACCACCAACTTCTCGCACAATCGGTAATGTGCCATAAGCCATGCTATAAATTTGATTTAATCCACAAGGTTCAAATTCGGATGGCATTAAAAAGAAGTCTGAAGCCGCTTCTACCCAGTGTGCCAACTTATTACTGTAAGCTTCAACAAAAGCAAATTTATCGCTATGAATCGCTGAGATCTCAGCCAGTTGGTTCGCCAAAAAGGGATCACCAGTACCTACAATAACGACTTGAACATCATTTTTTAAGAACTGTTCTAAGATTGGTAATAGATAATGAATGCCTTTTTGGTTAGTCAAACGACAAACCATGCCATAAACAGCAACGTCTTTTCGAGGAAGATTCACTTCTGCTTGCAAAGCCCCTTTACACGCTTTTTTGCCGCGGACCATGCTGATACGATTTGCTTTAAACTGTTTAGGTATAAAAGTATCTACTTCAGGGCTCCACTCACTGTAATCACAGCCATTCAGAATACCAAACAGATCTGCTTCTCTTGACTGAAATTCATTAGCCATACCATGAGAGCCAAGCTCTGTCAGCAGCTCTTTGGCATATGTAGGGCTTACTGCATTAATTTTATCTGCACATAACACTCCTGCTTTAAGCAAGCTGACATGGCTATGACTGACAGCCGCTTCTGGCACATAATGTGATTTAAACTCAGAAAGGCATTCAATCTCATCATAATGGAAGATACCTTTAAACACCGCATTATGAACAGAAAGCACACTGCGAGTTTGTGCAAAAAACGCATCATTGCTGTAACGTTTTTTCAGTAGATATGGTACTAAGCCTGTATGCCAATCATTCGCATGAATGATCTCTGGCTTAACGTTCAATTTTGGTAGCATATCTAGACAAGCCGCACTAAAAAAAGCGAAACGCTCACCATTATCAGCATACGCTTGATTATTTTCTGCGTACATTTCTGCACGATCAAAATATTCTGCACACTCGATACCAAATACTGGTACGCCGTCCACGTCTAACGCTCGCACTTGATATGCGGTGTGTGGCCAATGCTCTAATTTTGTACTTAATAAGATATCGGCATCATCTCGACCAGGAATAGTGATATAAGCAGGCATTGCAATGCTGACATTATGACCTAACTTTTTAAGCGATTTAGGCAGAGCCTTGGCAACATCTGCCAAGCCTCCACTTTTGATCAATCCTTCGACCTCAGATGCTACAAATAAAATTGAAAGCGTCTTAGTAACCAATTCTCACTCCTTTAGGGATAACTACGATACCCTCATCTGAAACATGATATTTTTTCTTATCTTCTTGAAGATTAACACCAATTTCAGTTCCAGGGGCAATATCTACACCTTTATCAATGATAACTCGGCGTAAAACACAACCTTTACCGATTTTTACATCACCTAAAAGAATACTTTCGCTAATATCACACGCTGAAGCAATATTACTACGGAAACCTAGAACTGACTTCTCGATACGAGAGCCACGAATATAACTACCGCCACACACTAAGCTGTCAATAATTTGCACTCGTCCATTATCTGAATCACTAAATGTGGCAGGTGGAAGTGGCGGGTAATAGGTATGTAGCGGCCATTTACGGTTATAAAGAGAAAATGGAGCGTCCTTTTTAAGAAGATCCATGTGTGCTTCCCAATACGATTCAATCGTACCTACATCACGCCAATATACCTCTTCTTTTTCACCTGTAATTTGGTTAGTGCTGAAATCATAAACATAGACATTTCCTTCAGGGAACATCTTAGGAATGATATCTTTACCAAAGTCGTGCGACGAATCTGCAAGATCTGCATCATATTTCAGCTCTTTACATAAACTTTCAGATTCAAAAATGTAATTTCCCATAGAGACAAGAGCAATGCCAGGTTGACCTGGAATGCATTTGGGATTGGCTGGTTTCTCTTCAAAACCAATCATTTTCCCATGTTCATCTACCTCAATAACACCAAATCCAGCAGCGTCTTTCGCAGGCATACGAAGTGCAGAAACAGTCAGAGCTGCTTGTTTTTTCTTATGGAAATCGAGCATTTGTCGAATATCCATTTTATAGATATGGTCTGAACCAAAAATACATACATGTTCCGGCTCTGATGCTTCAATAAAGCTAATATTTTGATAAATAGCATCGGCTGTTCCTTCATACCAACGCTTTCCTGTACGCATTTGAGCTGGAATGGGGTCAATAAAGCGATCGGTAATTCCATTTACATTCCAACCTTTTTTCATATGTTGAAATAGAGACTGTGACTTGAATTGGGTTAAGACATAAATTCGCATTAAATCTGCATTTACAAAGTTGTTTAATGCAAAATCAATTAATCGGTAGCTGCCACCAAACGGCACCGCAGGTTTTGTGCGAGACTCAGTTAACGGGCGTAGGCGTGAGCCTTCACCACCAGCCAAAATCATTCCTAATACACCAGCCATTTTCTCTCCTTGAGATTATTGTTAATAAAATCACTATTAATCAAATAGCAACTTTAATGATTATTTGAGATTAACTTAACATATTTTTTTTCAAAATTGCGAAATATACGCCTTATATTTATTTGCAATATAAATTCATACAATAATGTGGTTTAGTTCAATATTTCCAGCCTACTCAACACAAATAGTTAACATTTTATTCACCAGCCCGATATATAGATACTCACTCCATAAATAGTAATTGAAAGTTCTGACTTACAATGCAATTATTTGAACTATAGTTACTTAGTAGGGATCATGGTATGGCGCTCAGCTTGTTTCAACAGCTTCAACTTATTTGGGATTATCATCTTTTAAATCAAGAGATTAAAAAAAGCGATGCTATCTTTGTATTATGTAGCTATGACTTACGTGTTGCCGAGCATGCAGCCCAACTGTATCTCGACGGCTATGCACCTCTACTTATATTCTCTGGTGCGCAAGGACGTGCTACAGAAGGTTTGTTCAACTTAAGTGAAGCTGAAACTTTTGCAAATGTAGCTAAAGATATGGGGGTTCCCTCTTCTGCTATTCTTTTGGAAAAAAAAGCAACTAATACGGGTGAAAATATTTTCTTTACTCAAGGTTTGCTTAAAGAAAAAAATATCGAGGTTGAATCTCTTCTGTTGGTTCAGAAGCCTTATATGGAAAGAAGACTACTTGCTACTTTCTTAAAAAACTGGAACGATATAGAATTCCGTATCACTTCCCCTAATATTAGTTTTATCAATTACCCGACTGACGACGCAACGTTTGATCATGTCGCTAGTATTATTTTAGGTGAATTACATCGATTAAAAGTCTATCCAACCTTGGGTTACCAAGAAGCGCAGGATATTCCCGATGATGTTTGGGAAGCGTTTGAAAATCTTACTCAACTTGGCTTTGACGAATATTTATTACCCGAATAAAATAAATACATAAAAATAGCCCTGAATCACCATCGTCATTCAGGGCTATTTATTAGCTTGATCTTTTTTAACCGCTTACTTTAAACGATAAAATACCGTTGAAAGTGGCGGTAAAGTGATTGAAATAGATTGAAGTAAGCCTTGAGATTCGATGGCTTCCGTTTTCACTTCACTAACCACATCGTAATTGCTGCCGCCATAGAAATGCGCATCACTATTAAGTAATAGCTCATACTCACCAGAAACAGGCATACCTAAACGGAAATTTTCTCTTGGTGTTGGCGTAAAATTACTTACCACCAAAATACGCTCACCGTTATCACCTAAACGTTCATGAGCTAATACGCTCATTTCTGCTTCATCTTGCAAACGCCATTCAAAACCACACGGGCTACAATCATTTTGATACAACGCTGGTTGTGAGGTGTACAATTTATTTAAATCACGCACTAATGCTTGCATACCAAAGTGACGCTCAAACTCGGTTAAGAACCACTGCAGTTGACTGTCGTGATCCCACTCTGCGCTTTGGGCAATCTCTGCCCCCATAAAGTTTAATTTCTTACCAGGTTGGCCATACATATAACCCATGTACGCTCGCATATTTGCGGTTTTTTGCCATTCATCGCCCGGCATTTTGTCTAGGATAGCGCCCTTTCCATATACCACTTCATCATGAGAAAGTGATAATACGTAATTTTCACTAAAAGCATAAACCATAGGAAAAGTAATGGTGTCGTGATGATAACGACGATGGATTGGATCTTCTTGAATATAGCTTAAGCTGTCATGCATCCAGCCCATATTCCATTTAAAACCAAAACCTAAACCACCCTCAAACGTTGGTGCAGAAACGCCAGGGAATGCGGTTGATTCTTCAGCAATAGTCATTGCATTTGGATAATGAGAGTAAACCTCTTCGTTCATCCATTTCAATAAAGCAATAGCACCATGGTTGTGATTTCCGCCATCCCAATTAGGGATCCACTCACCATCTTCACGAGAATAATCAAGGTAAAGCATCGACGCAACCGCATCAACACGTAATCCATCTATATGAAAGTGTTCAAACCAATACAATGCATTTGATACTAAAAATTCACGCACGTGCTGTTGGTCATAGTTATAAATGAAACTTTGCCAATCATTATGCCAACCACGACGTGGATCTGGATCATTAAACAATGATGTACCATCAAAATTTGCTAAGCCATGTGAGTCAGATGGGAAGTGTGCAGGAACCCAATCCAATACCACTCCAAGACCTGCTTGGTGACACTGATCAACAAAATATTTGAAATCGTCAGGCGTACCAAATCGGCTAGTTGGTGAGAATAAACCTATCGGCTGATAACCCCAAGAGCCATAAAATGGGTGCTCAGATACAGGCATTAATTCAAGATGGGTATATCCCATATCAACCATGTATGGAATTAACTGCTCAGCCAACTCACGATAAGTCAGAAACTCTCCTTGCTCATTTCGCTTCCAAGATCCCGCATGAAGTTCATAAAAAGAGAGTGCTTCTTTTTGTTTTTGCGTTACAGGGCGTGCTTGCCAGGTAGAATCTTGCCATTGATAGCTTGCTTGGTCATAAACCACAGAAGCAAAAGAGGGGTACTGTTCATTATGAGCGCCAAATGGGTCCATTTTATGAGGCAGAGCTTCTCCTTGGGGCCCTTTAAGTTCAAACTTATATTTTACCCCTGTTGTATGTTCAGGGATAAACAAAGCCCAAAGCCCATTGTCAATACGCTGCATTGGATGACGACGGCCATCCCATTGATTGAAATCACCAATAACACTGACTGCTGATGCATTCGGAGCAAAAACGACATAACGCACACCCTGCACTGATTCACCACAACGTTCAACCGTCATGATGTGTGCACCTAAATGGTTATACATCTCTTTTGGCGTATGCGCTTGAGCATCACTTGGGGAAATATCATGATATTGATAAGGATCATCAATTACTTGCTCTATGCCCTTCCAATTAACCACTAACTGATAATGTTGTTCAGTTAAATCGATAGGCTCATGAAGAACAAACATCCCCGCTTGAGAAGGTTCCGCGTGTAATACGTAAGTTTTTTGATTTGAAGAAAGGCGAACACTAACAGAGGAGGCTCCAGGAAGCCAAACACGCAAAGCAATGTCAGTAGATTGATATTGTGGACCTAAAAAAGAAAACGGATCTGAAAATGCAGCTCTTTCAAGCTGCATATAAATGTCCTTTTCTTTACGTTCAACAAGTAAGTGCAACGTAAATACTCCTATTATGTTCGGCTAGCTTGAGCACGAATGTCAGTTAAACGCATAGTTAACTCATTCACTTCTTGACGATTAAAGATCTCATCCAAAGTGATAGATAACTTACGACGCCAGTTTGGATATTCATCAACAGTTCCCGGTATGTTAACTGGTTTATCCATTTCTAGCCAATCTTCAAGCTGCAAACTGAGAAGCGTGCTCGATCCGGCTGCCAAATGACACTGAAGCGCATCACTCAAATGTCTATCCATAGGAACATAAACCGCATCACGACCAACACCTTCAGGTAAGAAACCATGGAAATCAACACTGTTTAAGATCTCTTGCTTAGACTCCGCTCGAGTTTCGAATAACACTTTTAACTGCTCCGCATCTGGGTATAAGCCAATTTCTTCACCCATTTTTAAATCATCGCAATGCCAGAAACCGCGCAAAGTTGGCATATCATGCGTACACAACGCAGACATTGATTGCTCTTGATAATGTGTTGGAGAGTAATAACCACCATCTTCTGCCGTTTCGAAGAAGAACACTTTATAAGAATGAATGCCAGCATCAGCCAGTAAATCAACGATTTCATCAGGAACAGTACCTAAATCTTCGCCAATCACAGAACACTCATAACGATGGCTTTCCAAGGCTAAAATAGACAACATGTCTTCTACTGGGTAGTACATGTATGCGCCTTTAGTTGCATTTTCCCCTTTAGGGATCCACCACAGACGTAATAGTCCTAATACATGGTCAATACGCAATGCACCACAAGCTTTCATATTGGCACGCAGTAATTCGATGTACGCTTCATAAGCTGTCGCTTGTAATACATGGGGATTTAATGGTGGTAAGCCCCAGTTTTGACCTAGTGGACCTAAGATATCTGGCGGAGCACCAATGCTTACATCTAGGCATAAATTGCCATGATCTGCCCACGTTTCAGAACCAGAATCAGCAACCCCTACTGCCAAGTCACGATACAGACCTACGTCCATACCTTTTTTCTCAGCAAACTGCTGAACATCATTAATTTGCGTAAAAGCAATCCATTGTAAGTACATGTACAAATCAACTTGGTCGCGATTGTCTTTAATGAATTGCTGTACCTGCTTATTATCAAAGTGTTGAAGCTCACTAGGGAATACCGGCCATCCCCAAATGCTTTGATCTTGGGTATAAAGTGAATTATGCAGCGCATCAAAGGCCGCTTGGTGAAGCAGACTTTCGCCACCTTCTTCGACAAACGCAAGGAACGCATCAGAGCGAGCACTACCCTTATCTAAATGACGCGTTTTAAACTCAGCAAACAACAAAGGAAGTACGCTCATTTTTAGCGCAGATACTTCAGTATAATTTACCCAATGAGACTGACGAGCTTCATTCAAACGTTGTTGAAATTCAGCACTGCCAACCAATTCTTGTGCGTTATTACACAGTGCAAACTCAGGCACTGAACAAACATCAATATAAAGAATATTTAACCAACGACGAGAAGATGGGCTATACGGACTCGCCCCTTCAGGGTTGGCAGGGAATAGAGAGTGAATAGGGTTTAAACCAACAAAGTCACCACCACGTACCGCAATATCACCGACTAATTGCTTAAGATCACCAAAATCACCGATACCCCAGTTATGCGCGGTTCTTAACGTGTAAAGCTGAACACTTGGGCCCCACATTTTTTTGCCTTGAGTGATCGCTTCTTGTTTAAAACACGCTTGAGGTGTCACGATCAATGTCATTACATAAGGTGCTTTACGACGTTTGCGAATGATTTCTAATGTATGGTAACCCCATGCTAACGTAGGTAAAGAGAATAATAATACACCACCATTTTCACGGTCATCCTCAATGATTTGAGATTGCAAATAACCTTCCAGTGTCTCACCCTCTTCTGTGGTTACTTTCCAGTTAAATTCACTAATGCGAGCACTTTTTCCTAGGTGCATTTCTATTTGTAATGGCTCATTATCGCGAATCACTTTGACAGGCGCTAATACGTCTTTCTTCAACATCTTCTCAGAAGAGCTAAGTAATGTTTTATCATTTTTCGTATCATAACCTAAAGAAGCCAGTAGACAGGTTAAGGTATCGTCACTGACTTTTGCTTCATCGCCCCAAGCGCTTACATAACTATTTGCTAGCCCAGCCTGCTTTGCGACCTGATGTAGTACATTATTATTATCTTTCATCGCTTATCTCCAAGGGCAGCATAACACTGCCCTCATTATTTAT
>JAAGZR010000061.1 GCA_024206155.1 Aliivibrio sp. | reverse complement strand
CATTATCACCGACGTATAAAGTCTCGTTCTCTTTAAACATGGAGATGCTATCGGAAGCATCAGGGTTCATTACCAGATTGGGGTTGGATTTTTTTACCCCGTAGATGACTGAAACGGCATCGCTACCTCTTTTACCTTTAAATTGGATTGCTCCTTTTAAGTCTGTTGAGAAGGAGGTAAACCCACGTTCACCCCTGGAAACATAGGTTATATTAGGTTGATTGATGACGAACCCTCGATCCGAAAAGAATGGTGTGTGTTTATATTCTGCATCCTGGATAAGTTTTTGAGCTTGACTTAGAGGCATAGTAGCTCCCCTCCATGCGTAATCTCCTCCGTTAGAAACCCATTCGGTTTCTTCGCTTGAAGCAGGTATATAGCCTTGAGCTTGAGGATCTAAAATTTGGGGAAATTTAGATTTCAATGGCACCAAATCTTTTAAATATACTCCTAATTCACCCGGTTTATTAGTTCGGAAGTAATTCATTAATAACCCTAATACCTTTTCTTCATCTTCGGTATTAGGTTCGAAATCGGGTGCGTATAGTTTTGAAATAAAATCATTCCATGACTTTTTTCCTTCGCCTTCAATATCCGCCCATAACTTATCACCGACGTTAAGTTTTTCGTATATATCCTCTAGCTTCATAAATTAACCTTAATATCTACTTTTCCATCCTTATCTCTGGACCATGTGTCTGTTACTTTTGCTTCATCTCCTCTAACGTATTCAATTTTAGCAGAAATAACATCAACATCATCCATCAACTCATAAAACGAATCTTCGGCATTTAATCCACCTATATAATCTATAGAAACTTTAGAAGAATCTTTCTTGGTATAAGAAACTCTATATTTAGCCATGCTTTCCTTAACACTCATGAATAATTTACCATTTTTACGTAAAATTGATTTCCAATTTGACATATCTGTAGCATCCCACTCACCAACTGGCTTATTGTTTAAGTAATGTGTTTCTCTTTCAAACTTTTCGAATGCATCGTTTACCTCATCTTGTGATGGTAATTCATTCTTCAACATATCCATATATATTTTTTCGATGGAAGTTGATTTTTCTCCGCTACCCAAGGCAACTTTCATAGCATCACCGTAAGCTTTCATGGATTTATCGTCAAATTCGTTAAGTTCTGGTGAGAGTAAAAATTCTTTTCTTGCTCGATTCCTTTTACTGAAATAACTCATAATTGGTTCTTCAATAAATCTTTTATCTCCTAAACGGGAGTTAAGAAATATACGATGTAAATCTGTTTCCTTATTTACGGCGGATTCTCTTTCTTCTGAACCACCTAAGTAATTTTCCCCATCACCCTTAAATAATTCGTTTCTTGTAACCTTAACAATCTCTGGATTGTCTTTAAGGTCGTTAAACATTTGTTTTGCTTCGTTTTCGTCGGTAAAATGTCTGAAGTCTCTAGTGACTCTATTACCGTCCATTTCAACAAAATCTACTTCGTAATATTTCAT
>JAAGZR010000505.1 GCA_024206155.1 Aliivibrio sp. | reverse complement strand
CCTGTCTATTTTTAAACCATTGGTAGTCTCGAAGCTTGTCTCAGCCCCCTGGGATTTTTCAACCGTTACTATCCCATTTTTACCCACACTGTTGTAAGTATCGGCTATTATTTTACCTACCCCCCTGTCATTGTTCGAGGAGATAGTCGCCACATCTAGCAGTTTTTGTTTACTCACCTTGCGAGTCTTCTTCTTGAGATTGTCCACCACATCATTTGTAAGTGAGACCATATCACGAAGGACCTGGGTTTTATTATCCTGCTCCTTTATCAGCTCCATCCCCTTGGTCACTATCGCTTCTGTCAGAACTATGGCCGTAGTGGTCCCGTCCCCTGCATTGGCTGCAGTTTTGGATGCCGCTTCACGCAGCATTTGAACAGCTAGATTCTCTACAGGATCTAATAGTTGTATGGACTTGGCTACAGTAACCCCATCCTTAGTCACGGTTATACCATGCGTATGACTGGGCGACTCGATAAGAACCGTATTCCCCATAGGCCCAAGCGTAGACTTGACAGCCCTGGCCATTTTAGATATTCCACTAATAAGTTTGTTTTGTGCTTTTACACTAAAGTGTAAGTCTTTCGGTGAGTACCCCCCTGATGTGTTCATTAGATTTGATTTAATTTAAAACGAAGATATAAAATTAATTTAAACCTACATGTTGAAATGTTGAAAATAGTTCTGCAACTTACAATATATATTTTTTTTATTTTTCTTTTTTTTATATAAGGAAAACCTGACTCCTTTTTAACATTTTAACATAAATGAATAAAAGTAGTAGTTAAGTAATTAATAATAAGGAAGTTAAGTCCATGTTGAAAAAAAATATTTTTAACATAGAAATGTTGACTTTCAACATAAATGACAAAAAAGCCACCTAAAACATAAGCAGCTTTTTTTTATCACTAACACTAAAACTAATTTTATGGGTAACTAATCCATAAATCTTTCGAGCATTTTTGCTCTCTGTATCCCTTCAGAGATTTGCTCTATGTTGTCTTGACGTTTAACAGCCTGACGCATTTTAGAAATCTTTTCAATTCCCATCATGCTGTTTGGTCTACCGTTTATAAGTCTACCATCCTTAACGTATAGTCCGTTTACGAAGTCACTTATTTTACTGTAATCTTTCATGTCTAATATTTTATTGTTAATCCGATAAGCCCTAGATATATATTTAACTCGTTGTAGTTGTGATCGCTGTCCTTAGAAAAGTATGACCATCCTAAAGCAAAACCCAACTGTATGCGGTTGTGTATTTCTAAATGCCACGGCATACGCAAAGGTACAAAATTTTATTAGACGATTAGAGGTGTTGGATAATATAT
>JAAGZR010000504.1 GCA_024206155.1 Aliivibrio sp. | reverse complement strand
GCTAATTGGAATTTACGCTCAAAGTTACGCTCTGCAATACCTTGGTATAGGTACGTTTTCGCTTCATCCGATTCAGGACGCTCACCGCGTACAATCAGCATATTCTCGTGTTGAGTTAAATCGATTTGTTCATCAGCAAAACCCGCCACCGCCATGGTTATACGGTAGTTATGTTCCGATTTTTGCTCGATGTTATAGGGAGGGTAACCGCCATTAGTTTTCGCTGAGTGGCTTTCCATTTGATTGAAAAGACGATCAAAACCAATTGCTGAACGGTACAGTGGAGTGAAATCTACATTACGCATAATACTATCCTTTACTTTAAGCAATAGTGAGTACAACTACCCCAAACTTGGGTCCTTAGTTGCCTCTATCAAATTATAAGACTTTCCATTTTGGACAAGTCATTTTCAAAAGACCCTTTCGGCATCCTCTTCATAACTAGATATGCGGCTCAGTTATTTTACTTTCAAGAGAATAATCAAAAATATTTTCCACTCCCGTTCAAAACCAATACTAACCAACTGAACTGTAAACGAAAATAAACCCCAAATTCCAAACAAAAAAAAGCACCGCTAATTAGCAGTGCTTTCTAATAACTCTAAATTCTAAGTTGAGATAAATTGCCGCTGTAATCGCTTAGTTCAAGGAGAAGGCGCGGAACTTATGAACATAAGTGAGCACCTTCGACGCAGAAATCAGTGATTACAGCAAATATTTACTCAAATTAAACGTCTAGGTTAGCAACGCGTAATGCGTTCTCTTCAATGAAGTTACGACGCGGTTCAACTTGGTCACCCATTAGCGTAGTAAACAATTCATCCGCACTTACTGCATCGTTGATTGTTACTTGCATCATACGGCGAGAATCAGGATCCATTGTTGTTTCCCAAAGCTGCTCAGGGTTCATCTCACCCAGACCTTTGTAACGCTGTAAGTAAACACCACGACGAGATTCTTTAATTAACCATGCAATCGCTTCATCCAGTGTTTCTACTGGTTGTTTGCGTTCGCCACGTTGTGCATAAGCACCTTCTTCAATCAAACCATTAAGCGCTTCTGATAGCTCAGCGATACGGCCGTACTCTTTCGAGTTAAGCAGATCAGCACTTAATACGTATTCATG
>JAAGZR010000503.1 GCA_024206155.1 Aliivibrio sp. | reverse complement strand
AGGAAGGTGAAATTCTGCAGTTAATTGTAATTCACGAGAAAACTCAGACATAAAAAATCGGCCTTAAAATAAATTTAAGACCGATTATGAAGGCTGCCAAGGATCGTTAAAGTCCCTTAAACGATCGGCATTAGCTAAGATTAGCTCCTTTTTTATTTTAAACCTCAACATTCTGAATAAACTAGTACTCAGATTGTTGAAATAGGAATTACATACGCTCTAGCGTTTCAATACCTAATAGATCTAAACCTTGCTTGATTGTCTTCGCTGTTAATGCAGCCAGTTTTAAGCGGCTTTGCTTAACCACTTCGTCTTCGTTGTTAAGAATAGGGCACGCCTCGTAGAAACTAGAGAATTGACCAGCAAGTTCGAATAGGTAAGCACACATTAGGTGAGGTTGACCTTCACTTGCTACCGCTTGAACTGCTTCTTCAAATTGCATTAGTTTAGAAACAAGTGCTTTTTCTTTCTCGTCAGTGATCTTAACGTCACCCGTTAACTCATCCATAGACAAGCCAGCTTTGCTGAAGATAGAAGCGACACGAGTATAAGCGTATTGCATGTAAGGCGCAGTGTTGCCCTCAAATGCAAGCATGTTATCCCAATCGAAGATGTAGTCCGTAGTACGGTGCTTAGAAAGGTCAGAGTATTTAACCGCAGCCATTGCAACCGTAGTCGCAATCTTCGCTTTTTCTTCAGCAGATAAGTCTTTATTTTTCTCTTCGATTAGTTTTGTTGCACGCTCTTCTGCTTCATCAAGAAGATCAGCCAGACGAACCGTACCGCCAGCACGAGTTTTAAATGGACGGCCATCTTTACCTAGCATCATACCAAACGCGTGGTGCTCTAAAGATACGCTTTCAGGAACATAGCCCGCTTTACGAACAATAGTCCACGCTTGCATTAGATGCTGGTGTTGACGTGAATCGATGAAGTAAAGAACACGATCAGCATTCAGTTCTTCGAAACGGTATTTAGCACAAGCGATGTCAGTCGTTGTGTAAAGGAAACCACCATCACGTTTTTGAACGATAACGCCCATAGGCTCGCCATCTTTGTTTTTGTATTCATCAAGGTAAACGACTTGAGCGCCATCACTCTCAACTGCTAGACCTTGTTTTTGAAGATCAGCAACGATTGGAGCAAGCATGCTGTTATACATACTTTCACCCATTACGTTATCACGAGTCAGTGACACGTTTAGGCGATCATAGTTGCGTTGGTTTTGAACCATAGTTACGTCAACAAGCTTCTTCCACATCTCTGCGCAGAACTCATCACCGCCTTGAAGTTTAACAACGTAACCACGTGCAGTTACTGCAAACTCTTCATCTTCGTCATACAGTTTTTTAGATTCACGGTAGAAGCCTTCAAGATCAGACAGTTCCATAGAAACTTCGCCTTTCTCTTTTTGGATGCGCTCAAGGTTTGCGATAAGCATACCAAATTGAGTACCCCAATCACCGATGTGGTTCGCACGAGTCACGTTGTGACCTAAAAACTCAAGAGTACGAACAACAGCATCACCGATGATAGTTGAACGTAGGTGACCAACGTGCATTTCTTTTGCAACGTTTGGTGCAGAGTAATCTGCAACGATGTTTTGTTGTTTTTCTTTAGCAACACCTAGGCGTTCATCAGCCAATGCCGCTTCTGCTTGTTGTGCTAGAAATTCTTCTGATAAGAAAATATTGATAAAGCCAGGGCCTGCAATTTCAGTTTTGCTAGCGATGCCATCAAGATCCAAAACATCCAGTACTTTCTGAGCAAATTCTCGTGGGTTTGTACCTAGTCGCTTAGCTACGCCCATTACACCGTTAGCTTGGTAGTCACCAAATTGTGCTTTTGCAGATTGACGAACTGCGGCAGGGCTGCCTGCTGGCGCGCCGGCTGCTTCTAAGGCTTGAGAAACTTTGTCGTTAATAAGTGATTGAATATTCAATGAGGTTATCCTTCATATCGCTGTTAAACAGGAATGCTGTTGCATGGAAAGCAAAATAGTGAGTAATAATAGCAATAAAACAGGGGATATTTAATAGTTTCTGTTATTTTTTATTGTAACTTAGAGGCTATTTTTCGAAAGGTTCTAAACATCAAGTAAAGAGGTTGATACAATTCGGTTTGTCTTTTTTATCGTTAGGTTGCCTTAATGTCATCGCTATTATTAAAACAACAACAATTAGAGCCTCAGCAACTGATTAATGACTTGCCTTCTTTCATGGAGAGGATTCAAGAATTATTAGATGTATTAGAGATCGATTTAACTCAATATCAAGCAGATCATATTGCCCTAAGAATTAATGATCGAGACGTGGCAGAAGCAGCTCATCAAGCGTGGTTACAACAAGCTAAAGAATGGTCGAATAACAAGATCAATGGTCGTCCAATTATCGCTCTAGGTTTTAATCAACCTTTAGAGGTTAGTGGTTGGCCTATTGAATGTTTAGAGTTGCCATATCCTGGTGAAAAAAATTATCCGCAGCAAGGTTGGGAGCATGTAGAGTGGGTTATTCCATGCGATGTTAATTCTCAAGAAGCGTTTTTGGAATATGTATTTAAAACGTTTCCAATGTTAGAAGATAAGTGGGATAACTTGGCGTCTTTAGGCGTTAAAGTAAAACAGAGTTGTCCATCGGGTGATGCAGAGCGAATTGCAAATTATACCGTTGCTTTTAAATATCAAGGGGTATGTATTAAATTGCATCCACATAGCTTAAAAGCGGTTATCGAGAGTGAGCAGGCATAAGGCTTGATATCTCAAAAATATAAAAGGCACCCAATGTAGAATTTGGATGCCTTTTTTTGAACGTTATTTATTTAAATATTACTTAGTTAATGGCTTACATAATTCAGCAATCACTTTTAAGCGTCGTTCAGGCTCAGCCACAAATGGATTCTCTTCATCCCACGCATAACCTGCCAAAATCGCGCAAATCATTTGTTTAATTTTAGGGTTTGAATCCTCATGGAAGATAACATCTTGGAAGGACCCTTCGTACCAGCCTTCCACATAGCAACGGAACGTATTAACGCCCTTCATTAGCTTGTCTGAGTAATCAGCCTGCCAATCGACCTCTTCTTGGTTAAATTGTTTAATCAATGCCTCAGCAGCCAACTCTGCCGATTTCATGGCAATGGTGACACCAGAAGAAAATACAGGGTCAAGAAATTCACCAGCATTACCTAAAAGTGCAAAGTTACGATCAAACAGCTTGGTGACATTGGCTGAATAACCCATGATCTCACCACATGGATTTGGGTACTCGGCATTGGCAAGTAATTGCTTGAGGTTGTTATCCTCAGTTGCCAACTGCTTTAATGCCTGGAGATTATCGCTAGGGTAATCTGCAAAAAACGCAGGCTCACCAACCACACCCAAAGAACAGGTTCCATTACTAAATGGGATTAACCAGTACCACACTTGCGTGTTGATTGGATGTACAGAAATAAGGATTTTATCTCTGTCATAACCTTCGCTAATAATATTATCAGTAAGGTGGGTGAAAATGGCTTTTCGTGGTGGTAAACAAGAAGGTTCTTCTAGGTTTAACAATCTTGGTAATACACGACCGAATCCACTCGCGTCCAAGATAAAATCTGCTTCAACTTGATAAGGGTTACCTTGAGTATCTAACACAGAAAGGAGCGCTTTAGGTTGAGAAATATCAACATCAGTAATTTCATGTCGGTAACGAATTTCTACCCCTTGCTCTTGAGCACTGTCAGCAAGTACTTTATCAAAGTTGCCACGCTGAACTTGGTAAGTTGTCCCTGCACCCTCTGAAAACTTATTAGTAAAATCAAATGAAGTGAACGTACCATCAAAATGAAAAGCAGCGCCATCTTTATACTGAAACCCCGCCTTTTCTACTGCCTCAAGCATTCCTGCTTTTTTAATTGATTCCATACAGGCAGGAAGCAAACTCTCACCAATTGAAAAGCGAGGAAATGTCGATTTCTCTAAGATGATGCAATCAATATTGTGTTTTTTTAATAACGCAGCAGCAATAGATCCTGATGGTCCAGCACCAATGATGGCAACTTGGGTTGATTGTGGTGATAGCACAAGCGCTCCTAATAAAGACGAAAATCATCACTTTAGCTATAGTTGATAAACTAAAGTGATGATAAAAATATTTCTAATAATTATAGGTATATCAGGTTAAGAAATGTAATTATTTAGCACGAAGTTCGAGTAATGTATGACCTAAGCCAATGTTATCAGTTTGTTCAGCAACAGAGAATCCAGCTTCTTCAATAATTTCTAAAAAATCACTGCAACGATAAAAACGACTGTTACCATTTGCTAAACACGTAAAGTACAGTGAGGTTGCATTTAGGCTATACGATGCCGCATCGTATTTTTGAGCATCCCAAAATAGCTCAAGAATATAAACTTTGGCTTCCGTAGACATTGCAGCACGAACGCGTTTTAAAATGCTTAAAATCTCCATAGGAGAGAAGCAGTCTAAGAATTGGCTCATCCACCACACATCAGCACCCTGAGGTAATGGCAGGCTCTTATCAAGCATATTAGTAGGGTGACCATTTATGCGTTCAGCAAAGCCTCGTTGTTCTGCATTTTTTAACGCCATTTCGATTTGTTGTGGAAGGTCGATAATCGTTACTTCAACATCATTATCGTAATTACAGCACTGCAGTGCCCACTTGCCTGTGTTACCACCGATATCAAAAAGACGTTTTGGTTTTTGACTTAATACTTTTTCTAATAAAATAGGGAATGAACGGTCAGAATAAAAATGATCAAATTTGAACCAGCTCTCTTTTGCTTTTTCAGGCAGGCGAGATAAGCCTTCATAAATAGTTGGCCAGTCACCAAGCTCTTTTAGGCCAGCAGGTGTACCTTCTTGTATCGCTTCAGTAAGGTGCATCATTGCGGCATAACATACATCAGCTGTAAAATCTAAGTTCGCATTAGTCATACCGTCGTGTAATAAAAAATGACCTAAATTTGCAAGAATATAATTAGGTTCATTCCATGTAACGATATGTGCACTAAGCGCCATATCTAGAAGAACTTTAACTCCATATTCAGAAACGCCAGTTTCTAGAGATAATTGCTCAGCGTTTAAGCCTTGATCGTTTGCTTTATCTAGCGCTGCAAGAATACCAAGATCTCTAAGGGTACGAGCGGTATGAAAAACGATAGGGGCAAAAGAGAGTTTCTGTGCTTCTGTTTTTGCTTCTAGCGCATTGAAAGGGTCATTTTTATATTGATTCACGAAATTAGCCATAGTATTAGAAGATGAAAATGATCATATCAGTGGCGCGGAGTGAAACTTTGTCCAAAAGCAATAAATCACTGATATTTATTAAAGTTTAATAGATTAGTTGATAATATTGGAGACTTTATTTTCTTAAAGTTAACTTTAAAAGTGTTGAATCTATTTTTCCAGTATCGCCATTCATTACCACTTAAGTCAGGAGTTTTATGTTCTAGTGGGAAGTCCATCGCATATTTAACCCCTTGCTTGGCCAGGTCTTTTGTGACAATTCATTTTGTAATGCTTTGTTAACTACTGTACTAAGATTTTTCATTTTTTAGCTATTGCATTCTGCACCAAAATAGTT
>JAAGZR010000502.1 GCA_024206155.1 Aliivibrio sp. | reverse complement strand
TATAGGCGTAATCAAAGATAAGTGCCCCATTATCATAATGATAAAGCCCTACATTTGTACCCACAGATATTACACCGCTTTTATTCTCATAAAGGTGAGTTATATGAGTTAAGTATTTTTGTTCAACAACCCAAGAAAAACCTAAGTTAATTAACTGCTTGGTTTTTGTATTAAACTTATATAAACCGTTTTCACTAGAAAACCATAACATACCTGAGGAATCTTTAAGTATGTGACTAATGTTCCGATGGTTAACACTTTTAAGTGAGGAAGGCCTTGTTATCACTTTAGTTTTACGGTCTACCTGATAAACACCAGATTTTGTCGCAACCCAAATATTCATGTCATCTGAAGAAATGGCATTAATAGGCTTAGACATAATTTGAGCAATAGGTAATTGAGGACTTTGACTATTTAATAAATATAGGCCCGAGAATGAACCAATCCAAGCCTCATTATTGTCCCTCTGCAATATAGATGTGATCTCATTAATATCTAATTGGCCATTTGCTTCTTTATATCGAACTCGCGGAAACAACTGTGTACTCTCAGAATAATAGCTGACACCATTATCTGTCGCTATCCAAAGCCCATTATTTTTATCTGCAACGAGCGCATATATTTTATTTCCCTCTAGTGAATAATCATCACGGACTACCGCTTTAAAGTACTTTAAATGCTCATTGTTAATATCCCACTTATACAAGCCTTGCTCAGTTCCAAACCACCAATTATTGGTTGTTTCGGCAAAAGACAATAGTGATAAATCTGTAGGTATTTTTTTAATGACTTCTAATGATTGACCTTTTAATTCAGTTATCCAAATACTGTTATGAGCACCTAAAATTATCTGTTTTTTCTCTTTAGAATAAAATATAGCATCAATATATTGCCCTAAAAGCAGCGGAGTAAAGCTCTCTGTTAGCAAACTAAACTCAAATATTCCTGCAGAAGTAGCAACTAACCATCTTTTATCAATTTGAATCGCTCCTGTAATCTCTATCGCATTAAAAATCACACTGCTATTTGAATTATTAATCTCTGATGTATAAACTTTCTGAGTCTCTGATTCATAGATAAAGAGACGATCTGCATCACTCCCCCAAAAGGCTCCATATTCTTGGTTTAAGGATCGAAAATTAAAATCTTGAGGTAAAACAGTCTCACTCATAAAACCACTACTTTCAGACCATGACTGTATTTTATTCTCTTTAATGAACCAAAATTTTTGATCAAAAAATGAAATGCGCCGAGGTAATATCTTGTCTGATTTCTCCCCTAACGTAAAAATATTTTGTCCATCAAATAAATGGATCTGACCATATACGTCGTACATCCATAATGCACCATCATCACGAAGAAACAGTTGCTGAGCGGTAATATACTGACCATCACTATGAATTGGCATTGGGTAAAAAATAGTATTATCTGAACGAGATAAAGAGTAAGTAGAAAAAGAAAGGAAAATACTTAAAATAAGTATTCTGAATAAAAGCATCTACTCGCCTTGAGGTATAAATAAAAAGTATCAACATGATAGGAAAACTCTTTCTATATAGCAATCAATACTAAGATGATTCATTAATTAGTAGAATCTATTACTGCTGAGTAAACTCCCGACAAAAAAGCCCTTTCTATTCTTTTAAATAGAAAAGGCTACGCAGGTTAATATGGTTACTTAGACTTGGTCTCGCAAAGCATCAATCGTCAATCTAGCCTGTTGCTTAAATTTCGCTCTCTCAGACTCTTTTACTGGTGATGCTTGAGGTAGCGGGACTTTCATGGAGTTCACTGCACGACCATTTTTAATCAGTTCATAATGCAAATGTGGTCCAGTCGAGCGACCAGTATTACCACTCAATGCAATTTTGTCACCCATGGATACTTTTTGCCCTTTCTTCACTAATATTTTACTTAGGTGAAGATAACGCGTCATGTATTCACGCCCATGTTTAATAACAACATAATTGCCAGCCAATGGATGATGTAGCGCTCTTACCACAATACCATCTCCGCTGGCATACACTGATGTCCCCACAGGGGCAGCAAAGTCAGTACCATTATGTGGAGAAATTCGCCCTGTCACTGGGTGTTTACGATACGGATTAAATGATGAACTAATTCTAAAACGCTGATGTGTGGGATAGCGTTCTAAAGCACGGTTTAAGCTGCGTCCTTGCACATCATAATAATTCCCATCGGTGTGTTTAATCAGTGTAATTTCTCGAGAACCATTTTGATACAAGACCGCTTCTACATCACCAGAGGACACGGCTTTACCATCAATAAACTCTTTATTAATTTCAACCGCAAATTTATCCCCTTTTCGAGCTTCTTTACCAAAATCAAACTTCCATTGTAGCTGTTTTGCTAATGTTTGAATTTGCCCTGGAGTAAGTCCTGCTGAACGCGCAGAGTTATAAAAGTTACTGGTCACTAGACCAGAAAGAAAAACAGGTTTGATCTCTCCTTTCTCTTCCTTTTGAGTAAACCTGTATTGACCATCGACCCAAGAATACACATCGGTATCTTTAATATTTCGATGGATCTGTAGCTCAATCAGCTTACCATTTTCATCTTGCTGCCACTCTAAATCTACGCCAATACGCATGTTTGCTGCCGATTTATTTATAGCAAGTAATGCATACATATCAGATATAGGCAATGCATATTGATTAAAGATCTCTCCTAAAGTTTCCCCAGATGCAACAGTATGCGAATGAACAATATCTTGAGCATCTATTTGCTGATCTAATTCATCTTTTGGTGCATTAAAGTCAGGATCATCTGGCTCGAAAATAGTCCCTAAGGGCTCACTATTTTGATCGGCTAATGTCTGTAAATTTTCACTAGATAATTTAACCTGACCTCTAATTGGTTCTGAAGGGGTGCTGCTTAGATTATGTGTCGGCTCCCAGATCAAAATGGTACAAGTAAACAATGATAACGACAATAAAGCGAATTTATGTCTTTTGGATAGCGAGTCTAATCTTGCTGTAACTACTTCTTTATATTTTATTGACTTAAACAACGTGATAACTCATTACTGATGGTTGATAGAAATATAAAATATGCTCCGACTTCATCTGATTGCTGTATGGCTAGAGGATCAAGTTCTCCCTTATTAACTTCTGTTCCTCTGGTAATAGTTGTCACTATTGCTGGCTCAAACTGAGGTTCAGAAAATACACATACTGCTTGTTGATTTAAAAGCGATTTTTTTATTTTAATCAAAGATTTTGCACCCGGTTTTCTATCCGGACTCACCGTAAAGTGCCCCAAGTTATTCATTCCAAAATAACGTTCAAAATAACCATATGCATCATGAAAAACAAAGTAGCCCTTGTCTTGCACTGGTTTTAATTGATTTGAAATAGTCTCCACAGCCTGTGTTAACTTATTTTCAAAGGCTGTAAGGTTAGACTCATATTGCTCTTTATTCAATGGATCAATTTTGATTAGTTGTTGAGTTATCTCTTTTGCAACACCTGACGATTCTTTTGGTCCTAACCAAAAATGTGGGTCGGTACTATGATGATGACCATCGTCATCCGAGTGTCCATCTTTCCCGTGATCATCAAAATGATAAAAATCAACTGAAGGAAATTCACTGATCGTGATGACATTTTTTTTATCTGCAATGATTTTGCTTAAAAAAGGTTCTAAGTCATTCCCATACCAAATTACAACATCAGCTTGCTTTACTTTTCTAATATCCGATGGACGTAAAGCATAATCGTGCGGCGATGACCCACTTGGTACAAGATAAGAAGATTCCGAAATACCATTTGTTAATTCCTGTACAATAAGATTAATTGGCTTTACTGACGATAACACTGTCATGGCTTGTGCTGTTCCGCTCAAAAAGGTAAACATACACAGCAAGGTTAATTGAATATTTCTTCTCATTTGCTTCTCTTAAAAAATATGATAGCGATTAGATTTTTAAAATGTTACATTATAACACTTACTAATTGCAAACGACTCTTATTTAAAAATGACTTCTTTACTCAATTTACAAGATGTTTGTGTGGTCTTTGATGGTCGCCATGTGATCGATAACGTTTCTTTAACTATCGAACCAAACAAGATCATCACTCTTATAGGGCCTAATGGTGCAGGGAAGTCTACGTTAGTAAAAACTATCATTGGACTACAGAAGCCAACCAGTGGAACAATAAATCGTAATAAAAAACTTCGTATTGGCTACGTTCCTCAAAAACTACATTTAAATGACTCTTTACCTTTAACGGTTAATAGTTTCTTAAAATTAGCAGGAAAATACAGCCAACAAGAGCAGCTTGATGCCTTAAAATTAGTCGAAGCTGAACATCTACTTCATTCAAATATGCACAAGTTGTCTGGTGGTGAATCTCAACGGATATTACTAGCAAGAGCATTATTACAGCGTCCTGACCTGCTCGTTCTTGATGAACCCGCTCAAGGTGTCGATTTACAAGGACAAATTAGCCTGTACGCTTTAATTGAGTCTATTCGACATCGCTTTAATTGTGCAGTATTTATGGTGTCACACGATTTGCATCTGGTTATGGCTAAAACTGACGAAGTAATTTGTCTTCAGCATCACATCTGCTGCTCTGGCGCTCCAAAATCCATCTCTAAGCATCCTAAATACATTGCGTTATTTGGCCAGAAACAAGATCAACAATTGGCGTTTTATCATCATGACCACCACCATGATCATAATCTATCCGGTGAACCTGTTGATGATTCATGTTGCAATAAAAACAAAAAGGCTTCTTCATGATTGAGTTTTTACTTCCTGCACTGTTAGCAGGTTTAGGTATTGCATTGCTTGCTGGTCCTTTAGGTTCTTTTGTTGTGTGGCGAAAAATGGCCTACTTCGGTGATACGTTAGCTCATGCCTCTCTACTTGGTTTATCTCTTGGCTTTCTGTTTGATATTAATTTAAACCTAGCTTTAGTTGTTTGTTGTGTTGCTATTGCTTTGTTATTAGTTACCTTACAAAAACAACGCTTAGTCGCAACCGATACATTACTTGGAATATTGGCTCATAGCTCACTTTCACTAGGGTTAGTTGCGGTTAGTTTTTTAGATAATGTCCGAGTCGACTTAATGTCTTATTTGTTCGGGGATTTACTGGCCGTAACATACGATGATTTAATCTATATTTATACTGGTGTGTTTATTGTTCTTGGCTTAATACTTTTAGTATGGCGTCCATTACTTTCATCTACAATAAGTGAAGAATTAGCTCAGGTCGAAGGCGTTAATGTCGAGTTAATGCGTTTAGTATTAATGTTAATGGTTGGTTTGGTGATTGCGATTTCGATGAAGTTTGTCGGCGCATTAATTATTACGTCTTTACTTATCATTCCAGCAGCGACAGCTCGTCGTTTTTCCCGCTCTCCAGAGCAAATGGTAGTACTGGCCTCTATCTTTGGTTGTATTGCTGTAATGGCTGGTTTAGCGTTATCTTGGCATTATGATACCCCTGCAGGGCCTTCTATTGTCGTTTCTGGAGCCGCTATATTTATGCTAAGTCAATTAAAGAAAGCTCATAGCTAACATCATAAAAAAAGCAATACGATATGGTTCGTATTGCTTTTATTTAACTTTCTTAGAGTTTAAATCGACTCACTATTGCCGTTAAATTATCAGCCATTTCACCTAAGCGCTCCGACTCTTTTTCTGTCGCATCGACATCTGATGCGTTTCCTTTTGCAACAATATTAATTTCTGAAATTAATTGGTTTACGCTCGATGTTGCCGTTAGTTGCTCTTCTGCTGACGCTGAAATTTGACTATTCATTGTTTGAATAATCGCAACAGACTCAAAGATGGAACTGACTGTGTGTTGGGTATCTAACGTCTTCTCTGCAATTTGATGAGCATCCTCCGAGTTGCTTTGCATCAAGGTTACTGATTTTACCGCTTCATCTTGCAATTCTGCAATCATCGTCGATATTTGCGAGGTGCTGTCTTGAGTTCGACTTGCAAGCAATCTCACTTCATCAGCAACAACGGCAAAACCTCTCCCACTCTCTCCAGCTCTTGCTGCTTCAATCGCCGCATTTAAGGCTAGCAAATTAGTTTGATCTGCAATGCTACGGATCACATCTAATATACTGCCTATGTTCTCAGTTTTGACTTGTAGATTCGCAATAACTAGTGAAACATCTTGAATATTAACTGCTAATGTTTGCATATCACTATTCATATTCCCAATAGTATTAATGCAATGGCTTGAAGTCTGATTAACTTCTAAAGCGGAATCAGAGGCCTTAATCGCACTTTTAGTTACTTCATCAACACTAACCACAATTTGGTCTGTCGCTACAGACGCTTGCCCTAATTGATCCATTTGAGCTTTCATACTGATGTTCATTGTATGAGCTGAAGAAGATAAATGATGAGATGACTCACTTAACTCTAGGGTTAGCTTATTAATTTCTGTAACAAGTTCTTTAATGTTTTGCGCCATTTCAAGAATACGACCATAAATCCCAATATGACGGTCACTTGTTACATTAATGTGTGTTAAATCGCCACGAGAAATACGATCAATAACATTTAAAATAACCTCAGGATCATTACCTAATGTTTTATTATATTTTCGCACCGAAAAAAACATTGCAAAACCAATAAATAAATTAACAATGAAACCAATAGATAGCCCCTCAAGAAGAAAAGCTCTAAAAGTGTCATTTATTTTTTTCTCTTGAACACCACTGCCTAAATACCAATTCCAATGCTTTGTTTTAACTGCTATAGATTTTACTTCTGTGGTTATATTCTCTCGAGTTGTAAACCAAGAGTAGGTAATAACCCGTCCCGCCACAGTAAGGTTACTAAGAATATGACTTTTTGCTTCATAACTGACAATACTTTCAAACGACTGACCGACAATTTGAGGATCTAAAGGTGCAGCTAAAAAAACTAGATTTTCATCCGTCATCCAAATATATTCATTATCTGAGTATGCATAACTTTGCATTAATTCACTGGCTAATTTCTTTGCTTTACTTTCATCCAACTCACCCGATACCACTTTTTGCTCTAAAGTCGCAATTGTATTTTTAGCGTTTGTGAGTAAGTTTTCTAATCGAATTACGTTATTTGTTTCTAACGTATACCTAACGTTGTATGCGCCCATAATAATAGACCCAAACATTGCAGCAGAAAAAATCAGATAAATAATGACATACTTAGTTGTAGTATTAAGGTGCATATGTGTTCTCAAATTTAAATAGCTAATAATAATTTATACGAATATTGAACTTGATAATAAATGCTATTCAATCTTTGAATTTTGTTATACGGCCCTGAATAAATCACTTAATCATATACTTATTTAAATAGGTATGGCGTGTATCCTGAGAAAGAAAAGCGCCGAATCTTATCAGAGGATTGGTTACAGTTTATACTTGTTTTACTCACTACGTTTGTAAGCAAATATTTCGAAAAGTAACGAATACAAAAAAGCCATTCATATTTCTATAAATGGCTTTTGAGTTATTCATGTATTGGTTTAACTTATTACCAACCAGTCACTTCGCGCAGTGCTTTACCGATATCAGCAAGACTTTTTACGGTTTTAACACCAGCTTCTTCTAGTGCTGCAAACTTATCTTCAGCCGTACCTTTACCTCCAGAAATAATTGCACCGGCATGACCCATACGCTTACCAGGAGGAGCAGTAACACCCGCAATATAAGATACAACTGGTTTTGTAACATTGTGCTTAATAAATTCAGCTGCTTCTTCTTCCGCTGTTCCACCGATCTCGCCAATCATTACAATTGCTTCAGTTTCTGGATCTTCTTGGAACAGTTTTAAGATATCAATGAAGTTTGAACCAGGGATTGGGTCACCACCGATACCAACACACGTTGATTGGCCAAAGCCTTCATCTGTTGTTTGCTTAACTGCTTCATAAGTCAGCGTACCAGAACGAGATACAATCCCAACTTTACCTTTCTTATGAATGTGTCCAGGCATGATACCAATCTTACATTCGTCAGGAGTGATAACTCCCGGACAGTTAGGACCAATCATTACTACACCTTCAGCATCTAGACGAACTTTAACGTCAAGAAGATCAAGGGTTGGAATGCCTTCTGTAATCGTTACGATAAGCTTAATGCCCGCATCGATTGCTTCAAGAATTGCGTCTTTACAAAAAGGAGCCGGTACATAAATAACAGAAGCCGTTGCGCCAGTTGCTTCTACAGCATCGCGAACGGTGTTAAATACAGGAAGACCAAGGTGAACTTGACCGCCTTTACCTGGTGATACACCACCAACCATTTTTGTTCCGTACTCAAGTGCTTGCTCTGAATGGAAAGTACCTTGACCACCGGTGAATCCTTGGCAGATAACTTTTGTATCTTTATTAATTAGTACAGACATTATTTGCCCTCCGCAGCAGCAACAACTTTTTCAGCCGCTTCAGTTAATGAAGTAGCCGCAATGATATTTAGGCCACTTTCAGCCAGTTTTTGTGAACCTAGTGGTGCGTTGTTACCTTCAAGGCGAACAACAACAGGAACTTCTACACCCACTTCTTCAACAGCACCGATAATGCCATCTGCAATTAGATCACAACGTACAATACCACCAAAGATGTTTACTAGAACGGCTTTAACATTACTGTCTGATAAAATAATTTTAAACGCTTCTGTTACACGCTCTTTTGTTGCACCGCCGCCAACATCAAGGAAGTTAGCAGGTTGACCACCGTGTAGGTTTACGATGTCCATTGTGCCCATAGCAAGACCCGCACCGTTAACCATGCAACCAATGCTGCCATCTAGAGCAACGTAGTTTAGTTCCCACTGTGCAGCATGTGCTTCGCGTTCATCTTCTTGAGATGGATCGTGCATTTCACGCAGTTTTGGTTGACGGTACATAGCATTTGAATCAATGTTAATTTTACCATCTAGGCATAGAAGATTGCCTTCTGCTGTCACAACAAGAGGGTTAATTTCCAGTAGAGCTAAGTCGTACTCAGCAAACATATTACCAAGACCTAAAAAGATCTTAACAAATTGCTTAATTTGATCGCCTTCAAGACCAAGCTTAAATGCTAATTCACGACCTTGGAAAGCTTGAGGACCTACTAATGGGTCAATCGCTGCTTGGTGAATTAACTCTGGAGTTTCTTCAGCAATCTTCTCGATATCCACACCACCTTCAGTAGATGCCATGAATACGATACGACGCGTAGCACGGTCAACAACCGCACCTAAATATAATTCGTTTGCAATGTTTGATGCTTCTTCAACCAAAACTTTAGTTACTGGTTGTCCGTTAGCATCTGTTTGGAAAGTCACTAGATTTTTACCTAGCCACTTTTGAGCGAACTCTTTTACGCCCTCTTTGGTATCGTGTAGTTCAACACCGCCCGCTTTACCACGACCACCAGCGTGTACTTGACACTTAACTACTTTTTTAGTTGTACTAATACGACCTGCAGCTTCAAAAGCCTCTTGAGGTGTATCGCAAGCATAACCCTCGGGTACAGGAAGGCCATATTCTGCAAAGAGTTGCTTTGCTTGATATTCATGTAAGTTCATTATGTTCTATCCATTTTATGTTATTCCCTTTGCTGGGAATTTTTAATGTCCTAAGACGCTCTAAGGCATCTTTCTATTTTTTATCCAATAATGAAGTTGAATAAGAGGCTGCCGTGAGCATGGCAGCCTTTATTTATAGCTAAATGTTTTGACTAAACATCCAGTAATAAACGAGCAGGATCTTCCAGTAATTCTTTAATTGTTACCAAGAAACCTACTGATTCACGACCATCAATTAAACGGTGATCGTAAGACAATGCTAAGTACATCATTGGTAGAATTTCTACCTTTCCATCAACAGCCATTGGGCGGTCTTGGATTTTATGCATACCTAAAATTGCAGCTTGTGGCGGGTTAATAATTGGAGTAGACATTAATGAACCAAACACACCACCATTAGTGATAGTAAAGTTACCACCCATTAAATCTTCAACCGCTAATTTTCCATCACGGCCTTTGATTGCAAGCTCTTTAATGCCTTTTTCAATATCAGCAAAACCAAGTGCATCACAGTCTTTTAGTACTGGAGTTACTAGGCCACGTGGTGTCGAAACCGCCATGCTAATATCAAAATAGTTATGATAAACAATATCATCACCATCAATTGACGCATTTACTTCCGGGTAACGCTTAAGCGCTTCAGTTACGGCTTTCACATAGAAAGACATGAAACCCAAGCGCGTACCATGACGCTTTTCAAATTGCTCTTGATATTGCTTACGAAGTTCCATGATTGGTTTCATGTTTACTTCATTAAATGTTGTTAGCATTGCTGTGTTGTTCTTCGCTTCAAGTAGACGTTTTGCTACTGTCTTCCGAAGACGTGTCATAGGTACGCGTTTTTGGCTACGGTGTGCTAATGCTTCTGCAGGCACTTCCGCTGCTTTTTCGGCTTTTGGTGCTACTTTTAACCCAGCAATATGTGCATCAACGTCTTCACGAGTAATTCGACCACCCACACCCGTGCCTTTTACATCAGATGGCGCAATATCATGCTCACTTAGTAGACGGCGAACCGCTGGACTTAGCGCATCATTACTTTCTTCTGATAAAGAAGCCGTATGGCGCTTATCTGGTGATGATTCAGTATCCGTTGCTACGTCTTTTGTTGGCTCCCCAACTACAGCGCCTGGCTTAAGGCGTGCAATTAATTGCTTAGAAAGAACCGTAGCACCGTCATCTTCTAAAATCGCTTCTAACACACCAGATTCAGGTGCTGGTACTTCAAGAACCACTTTATCTGTTTCAATGTCTACAAGTATTTCGTCACGCTCAACTGTATCACCAGGTTGTTTATGCCATGTTGCTACAGTAGCGTCTGCTACAGATTCGGGTAAATCTGGAACCAGAATTTCGATTGTCATATCCGTTTTCCTATACTTTCTAGTTCTTATCTAGGGTCAGAGCGTCTTCAACTAACGCTTTTTGTTGTTTCACGTGCACCGACATATAGCCTACTGCCGGAGAGGCAGACGCTGGACGTCCTGCATAATGTAAAATGGCACTATCTGGTAACGCCGAGCGGAAGTTATGTTGACTTGAGTACCAAGCACCTTGGTTTTGCGGCTCTTCTTGACACCAAACATAATCTTCTACGTTGGTATATTGTGCAATTGCAGCCTCTACATCTTCTTTAGGGAATGGGTAAAGCTGTTCAATACGTACAATAGCTACATCCGTTTGTTCATTTAGGCGACGTTGCTCTAACAAGTCAAAATACACCTTACCTGAACAGAATACGACGCGTTTCACTTGCGTTGCGTCCAAGGCATCAATCTCTGGAATTGCTGACTGGAAGTTACCCTCTGCAAGCTCTTCAAGTGATGATGTACATAAAGGGTGACGCAATAGCGATTTTGGCGACATTACGATCAGTGGACGACGCATTGGACGGACAACTTGACGTCGTAACATGTGGTATACCTGAGCAGGTGTTGATGGAACCACCACTTGCATATTTTGCTCAGCACACATTTGCAAGAAACGTTCAAGTCGAGCTGATGAGTGCTCAGGCCCTTGACCTTCATAACCATGAGGTAGCAACATAGTAAGACCACACATTCTGCCCCACTTTTGCTCACCTGATGAGATAAATTGGTCAATAACCACTTGTGCACAGTTAGCAAAGTCACCAAACTGCGCCTCCCAAATAGTTAAACCACCTGGTTCAGCGGTTGCATAACCATATTCAAATGCAAGTACTGCGGCTTCTGAAAGTACTGAATCATGCACTTCAAATGGGCCTTGCTTATCATGAATATTAGCTAACGGTACGTAAGTAGTCGCATCTGATTGATTATGAAGAACAGCATGACGATGGAAGAATGTACCACGTCCAGAATCTTGGCCTGTAATACGAATGCGCTTACCTTCATCGACCAGAGTTGCATAAGCTAATGTTTCAGCCATGCCCCAATCTATAGATTTTTCACCAGACACCATCAAAATACGGTCATTACACATTTTATTTACACGGCTGTGTAATTTGTGACTTTCTGGATATTGGCAAACACGTTGACCAAGCTCAACTAGACGCGTTTTATCGAATTCACTCGCCCATTCCATATTCCAATCATGACCGATGAAAGGTGTCCAATCCACATTATGCAGCTGCATTGGTCGCCACTCTTTCACTACCACTTCACCATGATCAAGTGCATCGCGATACTCATTGATCATCTGTGTGGTTGTTTCTAGCTCAAGTTCTTGGCGTGCAACCAACATATCTGCGTAAATCTTACGAGGTGTTGGATGTTTTTTAATTTTTTGGTACATCAAAGGCTGTGTAGCATTTGGTTCATCAGCTTCATTGTGACCGTGACGGCGATAACACACTAAATCAATCACCACATCACGTTTAAACTCGTTACGATAATCAAGAGCGATACGAGTTACGAAAGCAACCGCTTCTGGATCATCAGCATTCACATGAAATATTGGTGCCTGAACCATTTTTGCAATGTCAGTACAATATTGAGTCGAGCGTGTATCTTTTGGGTTTGACGTTGTGAAACCTACTTGGTTATTGATAACAATTCGAACCGTACCACCCACTTGGAATGCACGAGCCTGAGACATATTGAATGTTTCAGCTACCACACCCTGCCCAGCTATTGCTGAATCACCATGAATAGTAATTGGGATAACTTTATCACCCGCGGTATCATTCAGACGGTCTTGACGAGCACGTACCGAACCAATAACCACAGGGTTAACAATTTCAAGGTGAGACGGGTTAAATGCTAATGCTAAGTGGACATTACCACCTGCCGTTGCAAAATCTGAAGAGAAACCTTGGTGATACTTAACATCGCCAGTACCCCATGAGTCGCCATGCTTACCTGCAAATTCATCGAAAAGATCTTGAGGTTTCTTTCCGAGAACGTTAATAAGCATATTTAATCGGCCACGGTGAGCCATGCCGATAACAACTTCACGTCCGCCATTTTCACCAGCACGACGAATGATTTCTTTTACCATCGGAACCATGGCATCGCCACCTTCCAATGAGAATCGTTTTGCGCCTGGGAATTTAGCGCCTAAATAACGTTCTAGGCCTTCAGCAGCCGTTAATTCTTCAAGAAAGGTCAGTTTTTCTTGCTCGGTAAAGGTAGGATTACCAGCAACGGACTCTAAACGCTGCTGAATCCAACGCTTCTCTTCCGTATTAGTGATATGCATGTACTCTGCACCCACAGAACCACAGTAAGTACCACGTAACGCTTTGTACAAATCAGACAGTTTCATAGTCTCTTGCCCTGAAGCAAAAGAACCTACATTGAACGTCTCTTCAAAATCTACATCGGTTAAATTATGAAATTCTGGCTCTAGTTCTGCCACGTATTCATGTTGTTGTAATGCTAATGGGTCTAAATTGGCATTTTGATGACCACGGAAACGGTATGCATTAATTAATTGCAATACTCTTACTTGCTTAGCATCTACATCTGGATCATTAACTTGAGCACTAACTTGCTTTGTTTCTTTCGCAAGACGACGGAAATATTCTCGTACAGGGGAATGGGCCTGCTCTGATGCGCCAGTACTTTCAACTGGAAGCGTATCAAAAACTTCTCTCCATTCATCGCTAACGATTTCCGGGTCACTGAGATAGAGTTCGTAGAGATCTTCTACGTACGTTGCATTAGCGCCAGCTAAATGTGAAGACTCAAACCATGCCTTCATCACGCTATTCTGCATTATTTTCCCTTAATCCAGTAGTTTCACGTCTATCCCGGTCTTTTGTGCCGGGCTTATAAACCTCAACTTACGCTTGAATAAACCAATGCGTAACGTTGAGGTGATAATAGTTATACCGCTTTTTTCAATAACATGGTCTTAATATGACCAATTGCTTTTGTTGGGTTTAACCCTTTAGGACATACACTTACACAATTCATTATGCCATGGCAACGAAAAACACTGAAAGCATCGTCTAAATTAGACAAACGTTCATTTGTCGCAGTGTCACGGCTATCAATTAACCAACGATAAGCGGCAAGAAGCCCAGCAGGTCCGATGAATTTGTCAGGGTTCCACCAGAATGATGGGCATGATGTCGTACAACATGCACACATGATACATTCATATAAACCATCTAAATGCTCACGTTCTTCCGGAGATTGTAGGTTTTCTCTTGAAGGCGGCGTTGCTCCATCACTGATTAAGAATGGTTTTACTTTTTCATAATTCTCGTAAAACTGCGCCATATCAACAATTAAATCACGAACTACAGGTAAACCAGGTAATGGACGAATAACAATATCACCCTTATCTGCTAATTCAGATAATGGAGTAATACACGCTAATCCATTCTTACCATTCATATTCAAACCATCAGAGCCACATACGCCTTCGCGGCATGAACGACGGAATGATAACGTAGGATCTTGTTCTTTTAATAAGATAAGTGCATCAAGCACCATCATATCAGAGCCTTCATCCACTTCTAATGTGTACGCCTTCATATGAGGCGCATTATCTACATCAGGGTTGTAACGGTAGATTGAAAAACTTAATTTCATCTTTCTGCCCTCTTTTAGTACGTACGTGCTTTAGGTGGGAATGCTTCACGATGGATTGGCTCCATGTTTACACCACGTTTACTCATTGACTCTGTCTCAGGATTATAAACTGAGTGACATAGCCAATTCGCATCATCACGTTCAGGGAAGTCAAATCGAGCATGAGCACCACGACTCTCTGTTCGATAGTTTGCTGCTACCGCTGTCGCGAATGCAGTTTCCATTAAGTTTTCAAGCTCTAAACACTCAATACGCTGCGTATTAAACTCTGTTGATTTATCAGCAAGGTAAGCATTTTTCAGGCGCTCACGAATTGCTTTAAGCTCTTCAAGTCCTTTTGCCATTGCATCACCTTCACGGAATACCGAGAAGTTATTTTGCATACATTGCTGTAAATCTTTACGGATTTGAACTGGATCTTCACCACCCGTACTGTTTTCCCAACGATTGTAACGCTCAAGAGAGGCTTCAACGTCTGCATCTGTTGCTGGTTTTGCTTCAGCTTGCTTTTTCAGCGTTTCACCTAAATGAAGCCCTGTTGCACGACCAAATACCACTAAATCTAGCAGTGAATTACCACCTAAGCGGTTTGCACCATGCACGGATACAGATGCGATTTCACCACAAGCAAATAGGCCTTGAACTTCCATATCAGCACCGGTCTCATCTTGCTTAATCGCTTGACCAGAAACTTGTGTTGGTACACCACCCATCATGTAATGACAGGTTGGGATTACAGGGATAGGCTCTTTAACTGGGTCAACATGCGCAAAAGTACGAGACAATTCACACACCCCCGGCAGACGTGATTCTAATGTTTCTTTACCTAAGTGATCCAATTTCAATTTAATATGTGGACCCCAAGGGCCATCACAACCACGGCCTTCACGAATTTCAACCATCATTGAACGAGCAACAACATCACGACCCGCTAAGTCTTTAGCATTTGGTGCGTAACGCTCCATGAAGCGCTCACCATCTTTATTTAATAGGTAACCACCTTCACCACGACAACCTTCCGTTACAAGTACACCTGCACCTGCAATACCTGTTGGGTGGAACTGCCACATTTCAATATCTTGCATTGGAACACCAGCACGAATCGCCATACCGACACCGTCACCAGTATTGATGTGTGCATTAGTTGTTGATGCGTAAATACGACCCGCTCCACCGGTAGCAAGAATGGTTGCTTTGGATTTGAAGTAACAAACTTCACCCGTTTCCATACAAAGCGCAGTACAACCTAAAATTGCACCGTCTTCATTCTTCACCAAATCAAGTGCATACCACTCAGAAAAGATCGTCGTCTTATGCTTAATATTTTGCTGATAAAGTGTATGAAGAAGCGCGTGCCCAGTACGATCCGCTGCTGCTGCGGTTCGTGCAGCTTGTTCACCACCAAAATTCTTAGACTGACCACCAAATGGACGCTGATAAATTGTTCCATTTTCAAAACGAGAAAAAGGCAAACCCATTTTTTCTAATTCAATAACAGACTCAGGGCCATTCTTACACATGTATTCGATTGCATCTTGGTCTCCAATATAATCAGAGCCCTTTACCGTATCGTACATATGTTGTTCCCAATGGTCATCGTGTGCATTACCAAGAGCAACGGTAATACCACCCTGTGCAGACACTGTGTGAGAACGGGTTGGAAAAACTTTAGACAACAAAGCACACGACAGGCCTTGTTCAGAAATTTGAAGTGCAGCTCGCATACCTGCACCACCAGCACCGATTACAACGGCATCAAACTCTCTAACAGGAATACTCACTACACACCCCACACAATAATTAAACCAGAGAAGAAATATCCTAATAATACTGATACCAAACCAAGCTGAAGCAGAGCGCGCAACATTACAGGTTTAATATAATCAGTCAGTACTTGCCATAAACCAATCCATGCATGAATCAAGATTGAAAAAAGAGCAAGCATCGTAAATACTTTCGTGAACAGACTACCAAAGAAGTTTGTCCATGATAGGTAAGTCAGTTCTGGGCCAAAAGCACAAAAGCCGACAACGTATAGGGTGTAGAGAGTTAGAATAATCGCACTAGCACGAATTAAGATAAAATCGTGTACGCCATTGCGACCAAATGAAGATACGTTAGCTACCATACCAATACTCCTGCTAAAAGAGATAATACAGCCGTAATTGCAAACGCAACCTTGGCACTTTGAGTACCGGACTCAAGCTCTTCAAAATATCCCATATCCATCAATAAGTGACGAACACCTACCACAATGTGATAAGCAAGGGCCGTTAGAATTCCCCACATAATGAATGTCACAAGAAAGCCATCGATATAGTCAGTAGCTTGTGCGAATCCAATAGGAGAAGATAGCGATAGGTTGAGCAACCAAAGCAATATTCCAACAGAAACAAAAGTAATCACACCACTTACACGGTGCAAAATTGAAGCGATAGCCGTTATAGGAAAACGGATCGTTTGTAGTTCTAGGTTGACAGGTCTTGACTTTTTAACTTTCACAAGGGGCTCACTCAGCTCCATTGAGCATTTTATTGTTATAGATACCTCTGTTCTATCAAAAATTATGAAAATTTAACATTTACATAACTTTCGTTGCGAGCGACATCTCTTTATGCTGCTTAATTACTAAACCGCACGCTATTTATAAGTAGATGTAAATCACGCTAACCCTATATAAAATAAGGGACAGACCAGAAACTCAGCCGCAGTATACGATGTGAAACATCTGATTACAAACCTATAAATAATACTTACATCACACCACAGAAAATTAACTTTTTTTTCATTAAAAATATAAACAAGTGCACACATAAGCGCACAATAATTGACATTAGCCCGTGTAATGGGTACAAAGTTGTCACTCTCATATCCGGGATAGAATAAAAATATAACAAAAGGAGAATGTTATGGCAGATAAAAAGGCAACGCTTCATATTGAAGGTCAAGCCCCTATCGACATGCCGATCATGGATGGAACAATTGGACCTGAAGTGATTGATGTGCGTACATTAGGAGCCAATGGTTACTTTACCTTTGACCCTGGTTTCCTTGCCACTGCATCTTGTGAGTCTCAAATAACTTATATCGACGGTGATAAAGGTGTTTTATTACACCGTGGTTTCCCTATCGATCAATTAGCCAATAATGCTGATTATTTAGAAGTGTGTTACATACTTTTAAATGGTCAGGCTCCAAACCGTGAAGAATATGAAACATTTAAAGATATTGTGACTCGCCATACTATGGTGCATGAGCAAATTTCAAGTTTCTTTCATGGCTTCCGTCGTGATGCTCACCCAATGGCAGTAATGTGTGGTGTGGTTGGTGCACTAGCTGCCTTCTATCACGACTCACTAGATATTAATAATGATGAGCACCGTGAAATTGCTGCATTTAGGCTATTGTCAAAAATGCCAACACTTTCAGCAATGTCTTACAAGTACTCAATCGGTCAGCCGTTTATTTATCCACGTAACGACCTTACTTACGCGGAAAACTTCTTACACATGATGTTTGCAAATCCATGTGAAGAATACGAAGTAAACCCTGTTGTTGCTCGCGCTATGGATAAAATATTTACCCTACACGCTGATCATGAACAAAATGCTTCAACGTCAACCGTTCGATTAGCAGGCTCATCTGGTGCTAACCCGTTCGCATGTATTGCTGCTGGTATCGCATCTCTATGGGGACCTGCTCACGGTGGTGCAAACGAAGCATGTTTACGTATGCTCGAAGAGATTGGTTCTCTTGATAACATCGATGAATACGTTGCAAAAGCAAAAGATAAACAAGACCCGTTCCGTCTTATGGGCTTTGGTCATCGTGTTTACAAAAACTACGACCCACGCGCAACGGTAATGCGTGAAGCGTGCCACGAAGTACTGAAAGAGCTAAATATCAAAGATCCGCTATTAGATGTAGCAATGGAACTGGAGCGAATTGCGCTTTCGGATGAGTATTTTGTATCGAAGAAACTGTATCCAAACGTCGATTTCTACTCTGGTATCATCCTAAAAGCGATTGGTATTCCTGTGTCTATGTTTACCGTTATCTTTGCTATGTCTCGTACTGTTGGCTGGATTGCTCACTGGAGTGAAATGCACAGTGACCCAAGCAACCGTATCGGTCGTCCTCGCCAGCTTTATACGGGTGAAGAACTTCGTGAGTTTAAACCTCTTCATGAACGTGAATAATTAATTCTTAACCACTGGAATTAATTAGTCTTATAAACAAAAAAGGTTGATGCTAATACATCAACCTTTTTTATTACGACGATAAAAAACGTATTTCTATTGATATCACCCTACACTGGATTATCGATATCAATAAATTCGACATCAAAACCGTACTCTTTCGCTAACCATTCACCCAAAGCTTTTACACCGTAGCGCTCAGTCGCGTGGTGACCTGCAGCAAAATAATGAATACCTAACTCTCGAGCTATATAGGTTGTTCTTTCTGAAACTTCACCAGAGATAAACGCGTCAATGCCTTGCTGCGCTGCAAGCTCAATATAGTCCTGCCCACCACCAGAACACCAAGCGACTGTTTTTATCTCTTTATCAACATCAGGAGCAATATGTAAAGGTGATCTATTCAATACTTGTTCTATCCGTAAACTTAATTCTTTACCGGATAATGCAACCTCAAACTCTCCTTTCATTGAAATAGATTGAGAGGTTGCTTCTAGTCCTTCTACATTTGAAATAAAGAATAATCGCGCTAATTCTGCATTGTTACCTAATGTTGGATGAATATCTAATGGAAGATGGTAAGCTAATAAGTTAATGTCATTTTTAATTAACGAACGAATACGATTACCTTTCATTCCTTTAATTGATTCGCTTTCACCCTTCCAAAAATAACCATGATGAACTAACAATGCATCGGCATTTTTTTCGATTGCTGCATCAATTAATGCTTGTGAAGCGGTTACACCTGTAATTATTTTTTTTACTTCAGGCTTGCCTTCGACTTGTAATCCATTTGGACAATAATCTTTAATTAACTGAGGATTAAGTTCTTTATTTAATAGCTGCTCTAACTGAAAATTATTCACTACTACCTACCTGTTTGTCTTAAATTCTGACAATAATAAAAAAGCAGCGACATGCGCTGCTTTAAGTACCATTAATCTAATAATGTTAAAAAATCATAAGCCGGCGTCTTTAAATACGTTGCTTACTATTTCTTGAGCTTCTTGCTCAATCAATGCTAAGTGCTCTGCACCTTTAAAGCTTTCACAGTAAATCTTGTAGATCTCTTCTGTGCCTGATGGACGAGCAGCAAACCAACCATTCGCAGTCGTTACTTTAAGGCCACCAATCGCTGCACCATTGCCTGGAGCATGCGTTAAACGAGCCGTAATGTCATCACCAGCAAGCGTTGTAGCAGAAACCATCTCTGGAGATAGTTTACTTAATACTGCTTTTTGCGCTTTATTTGCTAAAGCTTGAATACGGTTATAACTTGATTCACCATATTGAGCAGCTAATTTATTGTAGTACTCTTGAGGATTCATACCTGTGGTTGCTGTGATTTCAGCCGCAAGTAAACATAAAAGAATACCATCTTTATCAGTTGACCAAGGAGTTCCATCAAAGCGTAAGAAAGATGCTCCCGCACTCTCTTCTCCACCAAAGCCTAAACTGCCATTATACAGTCCATCAACAAACCACTTAAAGCCAACTGGAACTTCGCATAAATTACGTCCAAGATCAGCAACGACTTTATCAATAATCGCTGAAGATACTAGTGTTTTACCAACAGCGACTTCTGGCTTCCACTCTGGTCGATTACGGTATAAATAATCAATGCATACCGCTAAATAATGATTTGGGTTCATTAAGCCTGATGGCGTAACAATACCATGACGATCATAATCAGGATCATTACCAAACGCTAAATCGTAATCATCTTTTAATGATAACAAACCCGCCATTGCATAAGGCGAAGAACAATCCATGCGTACTACACCGTCTTTATCTAACGACATAAACTGGAATGATGGGTCAATTGCTTCACTTACAAGTGTTAAGTTCAGCTTAAATGCTTGACCAATTTGGCGCCAGTATTCAATACCTGATCCACCTAATGGATCTACGCCTAATTTTAGATTTGCATTTTGAATCGCTTCAATATTGATAACATTTTTAAGATCATCAATATATGGCTTCACTAAATCCACTTGCTTAACTAGATCAGATTTCATTGCTTCATTGATCGCAATGCGTTTCACACCATTCAACTCATTCGCAATGTAAGCATTTGCTTGGTCTTCAATAGCCGTAGTTAACTCGCCTTCAGCTGGACCACCATGCGTTGGATTATATTTAATCCCACCATCTTGAGGAGGATTATGCGAAGGGGTGATTACAATACCGTCTGCTTTTTTATCAGATTGAATATTATGAGTTAAAATTGCATGAGAGATACCTGGAGTTGGAGTGTAACCATTATCTTCTTGAATAATAACTTCAACACCATTAGCCACAAGCACTTCAATGGTAGAGGTAAATGCTGGCTCAGATAGAGCGTGCGTATCTTTACCTAAAAAAAGCGGCCCTGTTACGCCATTTTCTTTACGTACATCAGCAACAGCCTGAGCAATAGCCCAAATATGATGCTGATTAAAACTTGCTTTATCAGATGTACCGCGGTGACCAGAAGTACCAAATTGCACTTTTTGATCTGGATTAGATGCATTAGGCTCTAGTAAAAAATAATTAGAAACTAATGCTGGGATATTGTGTAAATCTTCTTGCTGAGCTTTTTGCCCAGCGCGAGGATGTATAGCCATTTGACGATTCCTTGTGACAAATTATGACTCAAAAAATTAAATCGCCGCACACACTTTTTCTGTCAAATCATGATGGAAACCCATACGCTCCATCAACAATTCAACCATGTGGCGCTTGCGATTAGTATTGGTGTTTGTGATAACCCAAAATGGAGTGCCGTTAATTTCACGAGGCTTAGTTGTTTTACCACTTGCAATCAATGTGTCTTGATTGTCTGCAAAATAAACTCGAGTTCTTCCCTTAACTTCTGTCGCTTCAGAGAAAGCTTTTGAGTCAATTTTATATAATTCTGAAAGCACCGTTAAGAAACGATCAATTGCTTTATCTAATGCTGAAAATTCATCAGAGATTAATAAAGTACGTACCGCTTTAACGCGATCTACTGATGTCTCTTTACCTGCATCTTTACTGACTACAATGCCTTTTTTCTGAACTTCAACAGGAGTTGATACAGAAATAACAGAGTCTAAAGGAGATGATTGCATTAAGAGGCGACGTAAAATATCAGAGGCACTTTCACCGATGTGTTGAGTTTGGCTCGCAATAAAGCGGTATAGTTCTTCGTCTACTTCAATTGTCTTCATTATATGGTTCGTATTCTATAATCTATTTATGAAGGCACGATTATACATTGTATAATCGTGATACTCTACGACAAACCTATCACAAAAAAGAAAAATGAAGCAGCTTAACTATAAAGAACAAGGAAATGGGGATCCTTTGATCCTAATACATGGCTTATTTGGTAACTTAGATAACCTTGGTTTACTTGCTCGACAGCTCGAAAATCAATATCGAGTGATCAGCATTGATCTTCGTAATCATGGACTTTCTTTCCACTCAGAAAATCACTCTTACCCTTTGCTTGCATCTGATGTTATCCAATTACTCGCTCATTTATCAATCTCATCAGCTCATATTATTGGTCATTCTATGGGCGGAAAAGTAGCAATGGCTATAGCAGATCAAAAACCAGATCTAATTAAGTCACTAATTGTATTAGATATGGCTCCTATCTCTTACCCTGAACGAAAACACGATGCTGTATTTGCTGGATTACACCAAGTTATTCAATCGCCACCTAAAACGAGAAAAGAAGCCGATGCACTACTTGCGACTTCTATTATAGAACCTGGTGTTCGTCATTTTTTAAGTAAATCGTTATATAAAAGAGGCGAATTTCTGTCTCTTCGTTTTAATGTTGCTGCTTTATTAGAAAACTATCATCATATAATTGGTTGGAATAACATCACTCCATTCACAGGCAATGTCCTATTTATAAAAGGAGAGAATTCTGACTACATTCTCACCGAGCACCAAAATAACATAATGGCACAATTTCCAAATGCTAAAGCCCATATAGTACGCGATACCGGCCATTGGTTACATGCAGAAAAACCAGAAACCATTTATCGAATCATAAATCGATTTATTGAAAAAGTTGGTAAAAGATAATCCATACCAACCAAAGCAAAGCTATGGTATAGTTTTCCCAAATTATTCGATCAGATTTCGATCGCTAACCTAGAATAAAGGTGATTCATGCTATATGAACATTTTGATCTCATTGAGTCTATTGGTTTAGATTTACTGTTTGCCTCAATATTCTTTTTTATTGGTATGGCTATCAAAGATGTTCTTAAACAAGCAAATGTCCCTCCTTTTGGCCGGAAAATTGTTTGGCTTGTTCTCTTTTTAGGGTGCGCAGGTTTTATTGCGAAAGGAATTATTCAACTAAGCTGGGAAGGCACAGGCCTTAGTTAAGTACTGATTTAATAACATCTCTTTTTAATTAATACAGACAAATACAGGTATTTATTATATGGCAAGTGTAGGACTCTTCTTTGGTAGCGATACAGGCAACACTGAAGCTATTGGCAAGATGATTCAAAAACAGCTTGGTAAAAAGCTAGTTCATGTTCAAGATATTGCAAAAAGTAGTAAAGAAGATATTGATAATTTCGATCTTCTTCTTTTAGGTATCCCTACATGGTACTACGGTGAAGCTCAGTGTGATTGGGATGATTTCTTCCCTGAACTAGAAGGTATTGATTTTTCGACTAAGCTGGTAGCCATCTTTGGCTGTGGTGATCAAGAAGATTACGCAGAATACTTCTGTGATGCTATGGGTAACATTCGTGATATCGTAGAAGCAAAAAGCGGTACTATCATTGGTTACTGGCCAACAGAAGGTTATGAATTCGAAGCATCAAAAGCACTTGTTGATGAAAATAACTTCGTAGGCTTATGTATTGATGAAGATCGCCAACCTGAACT
>JAAGZR010000060.1 GCA_024206155.1 Aliivibrio sp. | reverse complement strand
TTAGGGTTGTAATCAAAACGTTCGATCTCAACTGTAACTGAATATGGTAGCTCTTCACCCGTAAAACGCATTAACTTTTCACGGATAATTTCAGATGCCATAAAACGTTGAGAACGGTCAGTAACATACTCTTCAGGGAAGTGATGTACCGCTTTTGGTAAATGTTGACGAACCAATTTTTGCACAACATCAACATTAGAGCCTGATTTTGCTGAAATTGGCACAACATCCACAAAGTCCATTTTTTCTGTCATGGTTTGCAGATGCTGCATCACATCATTTTTATCTTTAACGTTATCTACTTTGTTTACTAATAAAACCGTAGGGAACTCTGCTTTTTTCAGCTTATTCAATACCATTTCATCATCTGGTGTCCAGTGTGTGCCATCCACCAAAAATAGAACTAAATTCACATCACTTAACGATGAATTTGCTGCTCGGTTCATTAATCGGTTAATCGCACGCTTCTCTTCAATATGAAGCCCTGGAGTATCAACGTAAATTGCTTGGTAATCCCCTTCCGTATCAACACCCATAATACGGTGACGAGTCGTTTGAGGTTTACGTGATGTAATCGAAATCTTCTGACCTAAAATTTGGTTAAGAAGGGTTGATTTACCCACGTTTGGACGACCAACAATCGCAATAAAGCCACAGTGTTGATTGTCACTTGTTTCTGTTTTTTCTGAAGATGCAAAGTATGCATCTAGATCGAATTCTTTTTCATCTGACATTAGTTTAACTGTCCTAATGCTATGTCAGCAGCCGACTGTTCTGCCTTGCGGCGGCTACTTCCTTTTCCGATAACCGGCGTATCCAAGCCAGCCACGATACATTCAATAGTGAACTCTTGATTATGAGCTTCACCTTTAATTTTTGTTACTGTATACGTTGGTAATGGCTTACGACGACCTTGTAGGTATTCTTGAAGACGTGTTTTTGGATCTTTTTGAGAAACACCTGGTTCAATCGAATCAAGACGTGTTTGGTACCAAGACAGAATGATGCCACGAATGGTTTCTGTGTCGCTGTCTAAATAAATAGCACCAATAATCGCTTCAACCGCATCCGCTAAAATTGAATCACGACGGAAGCCACCACTTTTAAGCTCACCAGGACCTAAGTATAGGTAGTCACCTAACTGAAACTCACGACCAAGCTCAGCTAATGTATGACCACGGACCAAGGTTGCACGCATACGACTCATATCGCCTTCATCCACTTTAGGGAAACGGTGATATAACTCATCAGCAATAACAAAACTCAAAATTGAATCGCCTAAAAACTCTAAACGTTCATTGTGAGTACCATTAGCACTACGGTGAGTCAGTGCTAATTTTAAATAATTTTCATCTTTAAATTGATAGCCTATTTTTTTCTCTAGGCGTTGTAATGAAGCATTCATAATCGTTCAATCAGTCTATGCCACCGATGCGGTTAAAACGCACACCAGTAGGAATAAAGGAAGGCAGCACACTATCGCTACCACGTTCAAATTCAAAGCTGATCCAGATCCCGACCGCTTTACCTACCAGATTCGCTTCAGGGACAAATCCCCAATAACGACTGTCAGCACTGTTGTCACGATTATCGCCCATCACAAAGTAGTTTCCTTCTGGTACAACCCATTCATTGTAACCTGGTCGTGGTTGGTACATAGCTACACGATCAGTTCTCATAGGGTTAACCAAAATATCATGCGTTGTCTCTTTTGCTAACTGCTCAGTGTACTGAACTAGATTAGTACGATCTTGCATGAATTCACTGTCTTTCATGTTCGTTAACGGGATGATGTTACACTTGCTCTCGCCTTTTGGCTTAATACACAACTGCTTTGAAGAGCTGTAAATTACGGTATCACCGGGTAAACCTACTACACGTTTAATATAGTCGATATTTGGTTGTGGTGGATATTTAAAAACAACAACATCACCACGCTCAGGCTTACCCGTTTCTACAAGTTGTGAACGCCAAACAGGGTCTTTAATTCCATATGAGAATTTTTCAACCAAGATAAAATCACCGACTAAAAGCGTCGGCATCATCGAACCGGATGGGATCTGGAACGGCTCATAAATAAATGAGCGCAACACTAAAACAAGGCCAATCACTGGAAAAATTGAAACAGACTGCTCTACCCACCCCGGTTGAGGTGCGACTTTTGCTAGTGTTGCTTCATCAACTTGTCCACCCGCTTGTTCTCTCGCTGCCGCAATTTTTTGCTTACGCTTTGGAGCCCAAACGAATTTATCAATAGCCCAAATAACCCCTGTAAATAGGGTTACTAGAACTAAAATTAGTGAAAAAGTGTTCGCCATTTCATTCCCTTAAGTTAAGTGTTGCAATAACAAAGAAAGCGAAGACCATTGATCATCGCTTTCTTTGAGCTGTAATAAAGCTTAATTTACGTCACTCTGAATAATCAGTGATGATTTATTAATCTTTACCTACATGAAGAATCGCAAGGAAAGCTTCTTGAGGTAATTCAACATTACCAATCTGCTTCATACGTTTCTTACCTTCTTTCTGCTTCTTCAACAGTTTTTTCTTACGGCTAATATCGCCACCGTAACATTTTGCGATTACGTTTTTACGTAACTGCTTAACCGTTGAACGCGCAATAATGTGGGCACCAATCGCTGCCTGAATCGCAATATCAAACATTTGACGAGGAATGAATTCTTTCATTTTCTCAACAAGTAAACGACCACGGCTTTGTGCATTGTCGTGGTGAGTAATGATAGCTAATGCATCGACTCTGTCACCATTGATTAATACATCAACACGAACCATGTTTGACTGTTCATAACGTTGGAAGTTGTAATCTAATGATGCATAACCACGAGACGTCGATTTCAATCGGTCAAAGAAGTCTAAAACCACCTCTGACATTGGAATATCATAAGTCAACGCTACTTGGTTACCGTGATAAACCATATCAACTTGAACACCACGTTTTTCAATACATAGACTGATCACATTACCTAAGTAATCTGCTGGTACTAAGATATTACAACGAGCAATTGGTTCACGAATTTCATCTAAATCATTTACTGCTGGTAATTTTGATGGGCTATCTACGTACAGTAAATCACCGTTATTTAATACCACTTCGTAAACTACCGTTGGTGCTGTCGTGATCAGATCAAGATCATATTCACGCTCTAGACGCTCTTGGATGATTTCCATGTGAAGCATACCAAGGAAGCCACAGCGGAAACCAAAGCCAAGTGCAGCCGAACTTTCTGGTTCATAAAACAGAGAAGCATCATTCAGACTTAATTTGCCTAATGCATCACGGAAGTTTTCATAATCATCAGAAGATACAGGGAACAGACCTGCATACACTTGTGGTTTCACTTTTTGGAAACCAGGTAGACGCTCTTCACAGCCACCCTTTGCATGAGTCAAGGTATCGCCCACTGGTGCACCTAGGATATCTTTAATACCACAAACTACCCAGCCAACTTCACCGGTGTTTAATCCATCGGTGTCAATTTGTTTTGGAGTGAAGATACCAATACGGTCGATACCCCAAACTTGGCCTGTGCTCATTACTTTGATCTTGTCATTTTTCTTTAGTGAACCATTTTTGATTCGAACAAGAGAAACAACACCTAAGTAGTTATCAAACCATGAGTCAATGATCAGCGCTTGCGTTGGGCCGTCTGGATCACCTTCTGGTGCTGGAATTGATTTCACGATAGTTTCAAGAACTTCATCAACACCTAAGCCTGTCTTAGCAGAACAACGCGTTGCATCCGTGGCATCAATACCAACGATTTCTTCAATTTCTTCAGCTACACGATCTGGATCTGCCGCTGGTAAGTCAATCTTATTTAAGATTGGCACAACTTCTAGATCCATTTCGATTGCGGTATAACAGTTTGCTAGAGTCTGTGCTTCTACACCTTGACCCGCATCGACCACCAATAGCGCACCTTCACAGGCAGCAAGTGAACGCGATACTTCATAAGAGAAGTCGACGTGTCCAGGAGTGTCGATAAAGTTTAGTTGATAAGTCTCACCATCGTTAGCCGTATAGTCGAGCGTCACACTCTGGGCTTTGATGGTGATACCACGTTCACGTTCTAGATCCATTGAATCAAGAACTTGTGCAGCCATTTCACGGTCTGACAGGCCACCACAAACTTGGATTAGGCGGTCAGATAGTGTCGATTTACCGTGATCGATATGGGCAATAATAGAAAAATTACGAATGTGCTTCATAAATGATGTGACAAACTCAATTAGTTAATGGGATTGGATCGTGAGATCAAGTTGTGGGATTCTACCCAATTTCGTCGCAAGTCGCTATCTTATCGTGCAGCATTTACTGAGATAGTGTCAGAAACTGGCTCACCGAGGACACGGATCAAGCTAACTTGTTGTTCTGTATTCTGCTCAATTCGGTGAGAAAGTGATTTCGCAAGCACATACCCGCCCCATGATGAAAGCGCAGCAACCACGATGGTTGTTAGCTCACCAACTCCCACAAGTGGAGAAATAAGCGCGTCAGAAATAAACGCCCCAATGAGTAAAAAGAATAACGGCACTAAATATACAATAGCAGCGGATTGAAGTAGGTTCTTTTCAGGTAAACCAATTTCTACCATTTGACCAATAGTTAATTTTTTATCGGTATGAAAAGCCCAGTGATGCACCTTTCCAGGAAGTACCTTTGATACAATACCTGTGCCACAAGAATCTTTCGATGAACAATGGTTACAGCTGCTTTTCTGCTGACAACCAACAACAACTATGTCATCTTGAATATCAAGTACTGTCGCTAACGCTGTCATCATAGGCGTTATTTATCCTCATTTTTTAATACAGAGGGACGAAAAACAATGGAATCAGCGATACGTTTTGCAGTAACAACAGGAATATCGCCAACGACACTAATTTCATAATCCCCTTGTATATAGCTATACAATGAACGTCGCCCTTGGCGTACTGATTGTTCTTTTTGACTTAATTCATCAGCTTCTGAAATATACACGGAGAAATTAAATAACCCATCGGTATACATTTGGCTTTCAACTGCTCGTTGATTCATAGCAAGACGATAGCGATTGAAATGAATTGCTTTAAAGCCGCTAGGCAGCCACTTTATCGACCAGGCTGCTTCTTCTTGTGTCGTAGGTGGTAACGGCAACACTTTAGGTAACTCTACCTCGCCTAAGCGCTGATTCATAAAACCTGCGATTTGATCATTAACGGTGTAAGAAACCACTCTATATTGCTCAATAATATCACCATCTCTACTGACTAAATCAGTACGTAACGGCAGCTTGCTTCGTTCATCAATCCACACAATATAAGAATAGCGATTTCCATCCTTTGAAACGATACGGACCACTTGTGAAGGAGATCCAGCTTCTCTTGCTCTCCCCATTGATACAAAGTCATAATATTGTTTTAAAAGAGGCAACTCTTTGTGTAAAAGAGGGATAATAGAAGCAACAATCGATTCTGCTTGAATAGAAAAAGGTTTACTGCCTTGCTCTAAATAAGTGATTTCTTCATTTCTACGAATCACCTCACGCATTGAACCACTTAAATAAACAAGATGAGATAACGTCATATTCTCTAGGTGAGAATGGCGATACATAAAAGGTTCAATACTGTTTTTCTTAACCAAAATATAAGAAAGTTCGTAATTTAGCTTGTGACTCGCCTCTCCCATTTGATGCAACAAAGCCTCAGCAGAAGGCGTTTCTTCTGCTGAGACTGTTATTGGAAAGAAGCTGATCAAAGCGATGAAGCCGATCAGGATATGTTTCATTATTCTGCCAATGTTGTATTTTTCTCTAGTAAATCACGATCAATCGAACCATCATGAGCGTTCAATCGTAGTTGTAATTCATAATCTTGCAGCATGGCATTTATACGCTTACGCTGCTCCATGACATCTGCTTCTGTCGAGGTTTTATTTACTAGTGAGTCACGGGTTAAACTCACAGGTTCTGCCGTTCCACTAAATGGAATAGTATCGAGTACCTGAATGTCACCAATCGCAGGGATAGCATTGCTTTCTGAACCGTTATATTGCTGAACACCAACAATAACAACAAGAGAGAAACATGCAGCCATCGCTACTTGACTAAACTGAGTCAACCAACTTGGCATTGTCTTCTTTGCTTCACTTGGCGTAGGCTGAGAAGGCATGAATTCCGTTACCGTATTATTCAACTGGTAAGCAGGTTCATCCTCAAGAGCAAGAGCCACATTAGCGGCAATATCCCACCCTTGTGTTTCAGGTGTCTCACCTCTCATTACATCACCAATTAAATGGTAATTTTTCCAGGTTTCTGCGCTTTCTGTTTGCGATAAGGACTCTATGAACGCATTGTTCATTTCTTCATTATCCATAAACGCTGAAATTTGTTCTTTATCAGTCATTGTCTTCACCGTTTGACCGTTGGAAATAATTAACGCTGCATCAGCGGTTGGATTTTTTTCTCAACTACTTCACGAGCTCGGAAGATACGCGAACGAACCGTACCTACCGGACACTCCATTACAGAAGCAATATCTTCATAACTTAAGCCTTCTAACTCTCGTAATGTTATTGCTGTTTTTAAATCTTCAGGTAAACCATCAATTGTCGAAAATACGATTTGTCGTAATTCCTCGGTTAATGATAAATTCTCTGGGTTAGTAACCTCTTTTAAGGCACTTGCCCCTTCATAATATTCTGCTTCTTCCGCATCAACATCAGATGCTGGCGGTCTGCGTCCTTGAGCGACAAGGTAGTTCTTCGCTGTATTCACTGCTATTCGATACAACCAAGTATAAAATGCACTGTCTCCACGAAAGGTTGGTAACGCACGATACGCTTTAATAAACGCTTCTTGCGCAACATCAGGTACATCACCACTATTTTTTACATAACGAGCAACAAGACTACATACTTTGTTTTGATATTTAACTACCAAATGGTTAAAGGCTTGCTTGTCACCACGTTGAACACGCTCAATTAAAACTTGATCTGTTAACTGCTCACTCATTGGAGCGGGTACTCCCATGTTATTCTTATTAGATGCGCATAAAGTTTAGATTACGCAAACAGCTGATAATAAATTCAGCTATACCACGATTAACTTGAGCACTATGTATGAGTTTCTACTCTTTAGAAAGTTCCTTCATTATTACATTTTTTTATGAATTTAATAGTTCAATGAGTAATTTAAGGCTTTTTTAGCTTGTTTTTTATCTCTCACTTTAACTTTTTGATTCTTGATATTTAAGATTCCACTTCAAAATATAACGCAACCACCCAGATTCTGATAAAATGATCGAATTATCACAGGAAAATGATGAATATATGAACATAACCAATGAACACAGTTGCGACGTTTTAGTCATAGGCAGTGGTGCTGCTGGTCTTTCACTTGCACTTAGAGTCGCACCACATGGAAAGGTGATCGTTTTAAGTAAAGGTCCTCGTAATGAAGGCTCAACCTACTACGCTCAAGGTGGTATTGCTGCCGTATTTGATGAAAGTGATACGATAGAGTCTCATGTCGATGATACCTTAGTTGCTGGCGCACATATTTGTGACAAAGATGTTGTTACCTTTATTGCTGAAAATGCGAAACATTGCGTTCAATGGTTAATTGATGGCGGCGTTCCTTTTGATCACGATGATGAAAAAGAAACCGACATTACCGCTCCAAAGTTTCATTTAACTCGTGAAGGTGGTCATAGCCATCGACGTATTTTGCACGCTGCAGATGCTACTGGCAAAGCAATGCAAAACTCACTACAAGACAATGTTCTAAATCACCCTAATATCACTATTTTTGAACGTCACAATGCACTTGACTTAATCACTGAAGATAAAGTAGGCGGAGAAGCAGATAAAGTCGTTGGTGCCTATATTTGGAACCGTGATGCCGAGCATGTTGAAACCGTTCGCGCTAAATTTGTTGTATTAGCAACAGGCGGCGCTTCTAAAGTTTACCAATATACCTCAAACCCTGACGTATCTTCAGGAGATGGTATCGCAATGGCTTGGCGTGCTGGTTGTCGAGTTGCGAACTTAGAATTTAATCAATTCCATCCTACGTGCTTATTTCACCCTGACGCTCGCAATTTCCTAATGACAGAAGCACTTCGCGGTGAAGGCGCTTATTTACGTCGCCCAGACGGCACGCGTTTTATGCCTGATTTCGATGAGCGTGGTGAATTAGCACCTCGTGATGTCGTTGCTCGTGCTATTGACTTTGAAATGAAACGCCTAGGTGCTGACTGCATGTATTTAGACATCAGCCATAAACCTGAAGACTTCATTCATCATCACTTCCCTACCATTAATGAAAAACTGCTTTCATTTGGTATCGATATGACTAAAGAACCTATCCCAATCGTACCTGCAGCTCACTACACTTGTGGTGGCGTCATGGTTGATAAACAAGGTCAAACGGACATTGATGGCTTATTTGCAATTGGTGAGGTGAGTTATACTGGCCTTCATGGTGCAAACCGTTTAGCTTCGAACTCCCTGTTAGAGTGTGTTGTTTACGCGTGGTCTGCTGCTGAGAATATTATTAAAGACATGAATAGCCGAGATCTTCCTCCGTCATTACCCGCTTGGGATGAAAGTCAGGTTGAATGTTCAGATGAAGAAGTAGTAATCCAACATAACTGGCATGAACTACGTCTATTTATGTGGGATTACATGGGTATTGTTCGCACGGATAAGCGTCTAGAACGAGCGCTTCGTCGTATTCAGTTATTAAAACAAGAAACTCATGATTACTATAGTAATTTCCGTGTGTCTAATAACTTGATCGAACTGCGAAACCTGCTTGATGTATCTGAATTAATGGTTCGTTGTGCAATGGAGCGTAAAGAAAGCTGTGGTTTACATTACACGCTAGATTACCCAGAAGCACTTGAAGAGTCAGGTCCTACAATTTTAGTGCCTAAGAATTTCAACTAATTTTCACTTTCATTTGTTGGTCTCTATTCTAAATCTATAAATAGAATAGAGATCATCTTAATAAAACCGCTAATTGATGCTGCTCATCCTCATTCATTGCATCTCTAAATAAATAAAAATACTGCTTTGTATATTCATTCTTCGCATAAAAAACACTCATACTTCTGCTTATCAAAAATACTCGTTTAATAATCCAATCCCTATGATCATCAGATGCTTCGGTTACAAAAGTATAATCGCCTTGCAACTCTAATAATTGATAATAAATAGATGTAATATGCTGATGAATAAAGTAAAAGAGGAGAGGTAATAAAGGAAATGGAACTATATCCATTAACATTACCGCCCACCCCAAGTAGAAATAACTACCATACAATGTGAGATAGGCGATATAGGAAAAGTCGAGCGTAATCTTAACGGAGTTTGCTGAGGTTGTGCTCAACGATCTTATCTACCATAGATGCATGGCCTAGGTTATCACTGCGTCCGTGTCCCATAATCCACGTAAATAAATCGGGATCATCACTCTCTAACAATGAAACAAAATTCTGTTGCTCAGCTTCTGTTAGCTCTTCAAAACATTCATCAAAAAATGGCATAATTACCACATCTAATTCTAGCATCCCACGACGGCAAGCCCACTTTACTCGTGCTTTTTCTTCAACACTGTACATACGGTCCTCTAGCTTAAAAATAGAAATAACTGAACGGAGTTTATCAGTCTATTTCTATGACAACCATGATCTAAAGTCACAAGATGAAGAAGATGAGACATAAAACTACTTGTTTCTTTTTACTGACATTTAAAATCTAGGCATTTACTATAAAGGGATAACCTAACTGGATAAGAATTTCATGATGAGTACTGTTTTCTCTACGTTATCACTAAACCCAAACGATCCCTTACCAAGCTTTGCTGTTTCAGAATTAACTGATTGGGCATTAATAACTATGGTAGGTAACGATAAAAAATCCTACTTACACGGGCAAATAACCTGTGATGTTGTTGCTTTAACGCAAGGGGAGATTACCTTTGGCGGTCATTGTGATGCAAAGGGAAAGTTATGGAGTATATTTCAACTGTTTCACCACAATGACGGTTATGCCTTATTTCAACGTAAAAGTGCGATTGAAACTGAATTAACAGAAATCAAAAAATACGCCGTATTTTCTAAAGTTGATATTGAAATCAGCAACGAAGTATTACTTGGCTTTACTGGTGCTGCGGCTGAAGAGTGGATTAACAAGCAAACCGATTCACAAGAAAATGTCCGTACTTGTGACTTTGGTACTTTCGCTAAAATTGGAAAACAACAGTGGTTATTGGTAACGACAAGTGAACATAAAGACACCTTAATGTCATCGTTAACTCAAGCAACATTATGTGATGAGTCATTATGGGAGCTTTATACCATTCAACAAGCTCACCCTCAAATTGATGCTGCACTAAGTAATGAGCATATTCCTCAAGCATTAAACCTACAAGCCATTGACGGGATCAGCTTCAAAAAAGGCTGCTATACAGGTCAAGAAACCGTAGCAAGAGCAAAATACCGCGGTATGAATAAACGAGCTATGTATTTAGTTGCAGGGCAATCAGAGCAAGCACCTATCGCTGGTGATGCGATTGAGCGCAGTGTTGGTGAGAACTGGCGTAAAGGTGGAACCATTGTTTCTTCTTTCCGATATCAAGATGGTCATACTTTAGCTTTAGCTATTCTCCCTAATGATCTTGATAGTGACACTCAATTTAAACTTCAAGATGCGATTTGGGAAAAAATGCCACTTCCATACTCTCTTGACGATGAGTAACTCAAACCATAAACAAGAGGGATCTGCAAAAAATTGCAGATCCACTTTCTAAACTCCCTTCCTTAAATTAATAATCCCATTAAGCACAACTAATTCTGTGTCGAAGGTAAGATTAAGTTACATCATTACATTTCCAATCTTGATCCTAAGCGCAGATATGAACAGTTTCGTTTGAATTTATATTTATATTTTATGAATAAGTAGCAATTATTGTTTTGTTTCGCTATCTTGAATCTGCTCTTTTATTACAAAAGAGCGCATAAATTGTTTAACTCCAAACAATTTAATTCAATATACCTATATATATTGAATATGCATCTGTGACTGTTTGCCCGAATTTATTCGGGCTTTTTTTTATTTATATCCACTAAATAACGCTATTTAATATTAGATAAAGATTAAATTTAAAACGATAAAAGCACAAAAACTGATTCAACCATCACTCTATTTTACATTTGTAACACTACCTTCATCTTTTCTGTTTTATAATACAACCAAAGCACATTACGAGCTTTGTTGTATTAATCACAAAAGGACAAGGTGATGCGATTTTTTAAGCACTATGCACCAAGCATGATTGCTAAACATATTAGTCGGCTGTTTAATGGGAAAATTCATATTCATGGTATTGGTGAGTTTCGATTTGAAGAAGGAAAGTTAATCGTCCCCTCTCAAGCTGAAAGAGCGCAATATCGAATGATAAAAGAGATTAACTTGGAAGTTGCTCGGTTACGACTTTCTTATTAATAGCCTCAAACTGACTATATAAAATCGATACGAATAAAAAAAGGTAGCTGTGGCTACCTTTCTTAACACTCTTATTTACGCTTTATGTTGAGCCATTTTTGGTTGTCGCCCTGATAAGCCTAAGGCGCGTTTAAGACACTCATCTTTAACTGGCGTAACCTCATTGGTTAGAGACATTCCTATCCCCCTCACTAATTTCTTAATTGGATTAGAACCAGAAAAAAGAACCTTAAAGCTTTGCATCGACGCTATCATTTGTGCAGCTTCCGCTTTTCTCCAGCGCTCAAATGGGCGTAAATTGGTTTTTAACCCAATATCTTTACCCTCTTGATGTAGCTCTATAATCGTTTCAGCTAATGCTGCGGCGTCAGCTAAACCAAGGTTTACTCCTTGCCCTGCTAATGGATGAATCGTATGAGCCGCATCACCGACTAATACAACGCGATCTTTTACAAAATCTTTGGCATAACGCATTTTTAAAGGGAAGACTTGTCTCTCTCCTTCGACACGGCATAGGCCTAGTTGGTTATCAAACGCTGCAGTCAATTGCTTATTAAATTCGTCTTCAGGCATTGAAACTAAGTTTTCTGCATTAAGAGGATCGAGTGACCAAACAATTGAACTCAAATTACTTTCACCCAATGGAAGAAAAGCTAATGGACCTTCTGGTCTAAAAATTTGGCGAGCCGTTTCTGTATGATTTTCTACGGTTCGTATATTGGCAACTAAAGCACTGTGTCCATAATCCCAATGAGTGAGTGGGATATTAACTTGATTACGTAACCAAGAGTTTGCGCCATCAGCACCGACCACTAATTTAGCCGTAATTGCTTTGCCTGATTCTAAATTTAACCACGCTTCACTCTCGCCAAACATAATGCTACTACAACGTTCAGGTGCTAATAACGTTACATTTTCTTGTTTAGATACCATATCTAACAAAGAAAGTTGAATCACTCGGTTTTCAACAATGTGCCCTAGGTTTCGTTGTGCAATTTGTTCCGCTTCAAAATCAATACGAGCAAAGCTGTCTTGCTCCCATACTGTCATTGAACGGTAAGGAGCGGCTCTACGAGAGGTGATCCCCTGCCATGCACCAACATTATCTAAAATATATTCACTTGCTCGACTGATTGCTGATACGCGAACATCTGGTAAATCAGTTAGATCAGTGTCTGGTAATTGACTTTCAATGACCGCGATTCTTAATCCACTGTTCTCTAATGCAGCAGCAACGGTCAAGCCAACCATGCCACCACCAATAATCGCAACATCTACACTTTGCATCATAATTATCTATTCACTCTGCCCATAGCTCGTAACGTTAAGGGCTTTAAAAAAGCACGAAAAGTATCAACTGCACACAAACTGACATTTCTTCCTATCACCATAGGAAATGCATTATTTGCAAAAATAGACACCAATCCTGCAGTCATGGTTATTGTTTGTTGTTGATCTGGCTGACGGCGTTTTTGATACGCAGACAAGACTGAGTATTCGCCAATATCATTACCTGCTTTATTTGCTAGGGTAATACAATCTGCCAATGAGAATACGTCTCTTATTCCTAAATTAAAACCTTGGCCAGCAATTGGATGCAATGTTTGAGCAGCATTACCAATAGCAGCAAAACGGTGTGATATATGTTGTTTTTGACGACGTAACCACAATGGGTAATGCGCTCGTTGCCCCGCTTTAGTCAACTTACCTAAACGCCAGCCAAAAGCCTGTTGTAAATGCGCTAAAAACGTATCGTCATCATATCCAAGTATTTGTTGCGACTCTTCAGGGCTCACACACCATACTAGAGAGCTGCGCCCTTGAGACATTGGAAGTAAGGCTAGAGGTCCATGCTCAGTAAAGCGCTCAAATGCCTTACCTTGCGGATGAATATCCGTCGTGATGTTTGCAATAATGGCTACTTGTTCAAAGTCATCATTCAGACTCTCTATATTCATGCTTTTGCACGTTTTTGATTCAGCACCATCAGCGGCAATAACTAAGGATGTTGAAATCTGTTCACCTGTCGATAAAGTGATTTTAGATAATGATTGTTCCCTATCAATGCCTAAGACTGAGGCAGGACAAATAAGCTCAATATGAGGTGAAGTTTCAAGTTTTTGATGATAAAAATGACCGACATCGGCTAGCTCAACCACATAACCTAATGCATCAACATTAAGCTCTTTAGCGGTTAATTCAGTCAACCCCATATGATGTCGATCTGACACATGAATATGATCAATTGACGTTGAAAATGATGCGATACCTGACCAAAGACCAATATCTTGCAGTAGCTGAGTCGTTCCACTTGAAAGAGCAATACTTCTCGAATCATAACCTGGATGTTGATCTAACTTTGGCTCAACCGCTTCAATGACGGCGATTGACAATGTCTCTTGGTTCATTTTCTCTAGGGCCAAAGCGAGTGTTGCTCCAGCCATCGCTCCGCCCACGATCACTACATCATAATGTGTCATAGCATTATCCATTAATGTACGGTTTTAGAGCTGTCTTTATGTACTCGTTGCCCTAGTTCAGCATGAATCGTTAGCACACAAATACGAACATGTTCTAAGACTTGCTCAAATAAGGCTTCTTGTTCTTCAAGATCATCATCTTCATCAATGCCTAGGCGAGCAATTTCTTCTAAATCTAACAAGGCTTCTTTTAATGATTCTGATGCTTTGTCCATTTTTAGCTCAACTAAGCCTAACCCTGAGATAAAATGATTTACCCACTCACTTAGTCCATCAGCTTGATTCATTAATGTTTCAGTGTCATCTGGAATCAACATTTCTAACACAATTACGTCAGACGTTAATTCAGAAACCGTTGATTGAAATACCTGCTCACCCATTTTAATTGCACTATCAGGCCAGCCCATGCCTTCATTTGTGTAATCATAAATTAACGGCTTCCATGTTTGATCGTCTAGTGGCAAACCACCACTTACCATTCCGACAAGTAGGCCATGCAACTCTGATGGGGTAACCGCTAATCCGCTGTCCTTTAGCGCTGACTCTACAGCTAGGAATGTTGGCATTTTTATTTCACTCATAGTAAAACGATCTCTGAATTTATAATCAATAACACAATGCTACCACTTTGCGCATTTTCAGAAAACTCACGATCTCTCGCAATTGAGTATCTTTTCATCAGATTGTTGTTTTATTAAGAATATAGTTAACCCTCATCAACAAAGAGAGGGGAAATACTTGAATCTTATTACCGCATTTCTTATAGTTTCATTCACTTATCACTATTCTCTTTTCTGAATGGTGTAATTCTATTGTTTAACGATGAGTAATGTATTGATGACAAGCCAAGCCGTGCAAGTCCAAATATTAGGACGAGCCATCAAGGTTAACTGCCCTGCTGGTCAAGAAGCTGCATTGAAAGAAGCAGCGAAAGATTTGGATAACCGAGTTAATGAGTTATCTGAACGAACTAAAGTAACCAATACAGAACAGCTATTAACTATTACATCATTAAATATATGCTATGAATTACATATGGCGAAAAAAGAGGCAAGTAAACACTCTTCTGATGTTTATGAGCGTATGGGATTACTTGCTAATGCATTAGAAGCAGCGATTTCTACAGTTAAGCCTAGCCAAATAGAAGAAAGTACGGCAGAATAGAAATATCGCTAAGGATAGCAAAAGAATAAAATTTACCCTGGAGTGTTTGTAGGCGGATCTATGTCCCTGAGCCGATAAGCACAAATTAGGGTTAGTATTTGTTTACTACTGAGCATGCTCGGCTCGTACTGAGAAGCCTACGGTGAACCTTGCTGATCCGCCTTGAACCTAGGGTTCAAGGGCTACGACCACTACGGCACTTTGGGGTATTCCATGACATCTCGTCGACGCATTCGACAATCGATACGTCAACTTCGTAACACCTTATCTCCTACAGAACAATCACAAGCTGCTGACGCACTTGTCCTTCAATGCACTACTAACCCTATAATTCAAAAAGCAAATACGATAGCCGTATATTTATCATCTGATGGTGAAGTTGATACAGACCCACTCATTCAATGGTTATGGCAACAAGGTAAGCAGGTTTCTTTACCTGTGATACACCCTTTTGCAAAGGGTCATTTATTGTTTCTTGAGTACACACAAACAACCCCACTCATTCATAATAAATACCAGATACTTGAACCCAAATTAGATAAAACAAAAATCGTACCGATCTCAGAGTTGGATCTTATTTTGACCCCATTGGTGGCTTTTGATCATACCGGTAACCGTCTAGGTATGGGGGGAGGATATTATGATCGAACCCTCTCACGTTGGCACACTGACCAGCAAGGGCCAATGCCTATCGGTTTATCTCATTCGTGCCAACAAGTACCATTATTGCCGGTCGAATCTTGGGATGTACCACTGCCTCAAATCATCACTCCTAAAAAAACGTGGGTCTGGTAAATTCCAACCGAAATCGTTTGCTTTGACTGTATTCCCTTCAATTTTTGCTCTTTTCTGACTTATTTTTTCTGACGAAGAAAAAACAGTGCGTTATAATCACGCCGCTTTCATTTGAAGACTATTATTTCATTAGGAGAATGTCATGACTCAAGACGAGATGAAAAAAGCAGCTGGTTGGGCAGCGTTAGAATACGTAGAAGCTGGCAGCATTGTTGGTGTAGGCACAGGATCAACAGTAAATCACTTCATCGACGCGCTTGCGACAATGAAAGGCAAAATTAAAGGGGCAGTATCAAGCTCTGTTGCTTCAACGGAAAAACTTAAAGAACTAGGCATTGAAGTTTTTGACTGTAATGATGTTGCAGGTCTTGATGTTTATGTTGATGGTGCTGATGAAATTAATGGCAAAAACGAAATGATTAAAGGTGGTGGTGCCGCTCTTACTCGTGAAAAAATCGTTGCTGCTATCTCTGACAAGTTTATTTGTATTGTCGACGACACAAAACAGGTTGATGTATTAGGTGCCTTCCCACTACCTGTTGAAGTTATTCCAATGGCTCGCTCGTACGTTGCTCGTGAATTGGTGAAACTAGGCGGAGACCCTGCATACCGCCATGGTGTAACTACTGATAACGGTAACGTGATCTTAGATGTTCATGGTATGAAAATTACTGATGCGAAAGAGTTAGAAGATAAAATCAATGCATTGCCTGGTGTGGTAACGGTTGGTCTATTCGCTCATCGCGGTGCAGATGTCCTATTAGTAGGCGCTTCTGAAGGCGTTAAAAAATTCGATTAAGTTTCTTTTTCGGCTTAATGCTCCCGCCAATCGGGAGTTTAAAATGTCATTTGATTACAAACGGTGCTCATTAGCACCGTTTTTTATTAACTATTCCGTAATTTTCTTACCCAAACTGATTATTTTTTGATACTTTATAATCATTGAACATAAACTTCCCATCATAAATTTGTTTTTAAGGATAAGAACGACCATGGCAAAAGTATCTCTGGAAAAAGAAAAAATAAAAATTCTTCTTTTAGAAGGGTTGCACCCATCTTGTGTTGAAGTTTTTCAGGCTGATGGCTATACAAACATCGAATATCATAAGGGTTCGTTGTCAGAAGAGGATCTTCTTGAGGCAGTAAAAGATGTTCACTTTATTGGTCTTCGCTCACGCACTCAATTAACTCAAGAAGTGTTTGATGCCGCAAATAAGTTAGTTGCTGTTGGTTGTTTCTGTATCGGAACGAACCAAGTTAACTTAACGGCTGCTGCAAAGCGTGGTATTCCAGTATTTAATGCACCTTTCTCTAATACTCGAAGTGTTGCTGAACTTGTTTTAGGGCAAATCCTACTACTATTACGTGGCATCCCTGAGAAAAATGCGTTAGCTCATCGTGGTATCTGGAAAAAAAGTGCCGACGCTTCTTTTGAAGCACGAGGCAAACGTTTGGGTATCATAGGTTATGGACATATCGGCACACAATTAGGTATATTAGCTGAAAACCTAGGTATGCGAGTCTATTACTACGATATAGAAAACAAGCTATCGCTAGGCAATGCTACTCAGGTCCAAACCATGAGTGAGCTATTAAATAAGTGTGACGTTATCTCTCTTCACGTTCCAGAAACACTAGGAACAAAAGACATGATGGGAGCAGAAGAATTTGCCCGTATGAAGCCAGGCGCTATCTTTATCAATGCCGCTCGTGGCACTGTCGTTAAGATCCCTGACTTATGCGATGCATTAGAGTCTGGTCATTTAGGTGGCGCAGCTATCGATGTGTTCCCTGTGGAGCCTAAAACAAACGCAGACCCATTCGAATCGCCATTACAAAAGTTTGATAATGTTATTCTTACTCCGCATGTCGGAGGCTCGACTCAAGAGGCTCAAGAAAACATCGGCGTTGAAGTCGCAGGGAAACTCACTAAATACTCTGATAATGGTTCAACATTGTCATCAGTAAACTTCCCTGAAGTCTCTCTTCCTGAACATACTGATACGTCTCGTTTGCTTCATATCCATGAGAACCGTCCAGGTATTCTAACTCAGATAAACAGCATTTTTGCTGATGAAGGGATTAACATTGCCGCTCAATACCTACAAACATCTGCCGATATGGGCTATGTCGTCATTGATGTTGAAACCGCTCGTTCTGAAGAAGCATTAGTTAAGCTAAAAGCTATTGAAGGCACAATCCGCGCTCGAATTCTACACTAACATCACTAAAAAAGGGGTTACCACGCGGTAACCCCTTTTTTATTTTTTACTCTTAACTAACTATTCCTTTAGTCGATAAACAACAGACACTGAATCTGAAATCACCATTTGGTTATCTTGGTAGCTTTCTGCAACATTAGAAGCTGCATCCATTCTCATGCTTTTCATTAAGACTGGTTGGCTGTAGTTGTTGTGATAAGAAACCTTCCATACCCCTTTAACTTCACTGCCAAAACCTTTTGCTAATGATGTTGCTTTTTCATTGGCATCTTTAATTGCCTCTAAACGTGCCGCTTCAATGTATTCTTTCTCTTTACTTGTTTTTAATTCAATATGATTAATACGATTGATGCCATCACCTAGCGCTTTATCAAGATATCCATTTAACTTATTTAAATCCATTACCGTAACCGTAATATTACGAATAGCTTTATACCCAACAAGCTCTGGTTTTTTCCCTTTTGGATAACGATACTCTGGTGTTAAGCGAATATTGCCACTGTTAATATTTTCACGTTTCACACCTTGTACTTCTAAACGAGCAAGAAAACTTGTCACAGCTTTGTCTGCTGCTTGCTTTGCTTTTTCTGCGGTTACTTTACTTTCTACCACATCAACTGAAAACTGCGCCATATCTGGCAAAACAAGCACCTCTCCTGTACCTAATACTTCAAGATGAGGGAAATCGGGTGATGAAGCAAAAGCCATTGGTGTTAAACAAGCCGATAAACATAAAGCATTGATTATTTTTTTCATGGTTAATATCTCAAAGTAACATCATAGGGTTATGACTATAGGAGCAATAAATAATTCCCTTAGCCAACCAAAGTTCCATTCAAAAAAAATGCTACCCGAAGGCAGCATTTCATGCATTGATTTAAGTAAACCTTAGTCTACTTTATTTAAATGCACATCCATTTGTGGGAATGGGATCTCAATACCTTCATTATCCAGACCCTCTTTAATCGCTTGAAGCGTATCAAAGTAAACATCCCAATATTGTTCTGTTTTACACCAAGGACGAACAACAAAGTTTACTGATGAATCAGCAAGAGCAACCACTCCTACAGTTGGAACCGGTGTTTTAAGTACACGCTCATCAGATTCAAGTACTTTAGTAATCACTTCTTTTGTTTTCTTCAAATCAGCACTGTAAGACACACCAATCACATGATCTACACGACGAGTAGCATGGCGTGAATAGTTAGTGATTGGGCTGCCGATAACACCACCATTTGGCACTACGATCATTTTGTTATCTGGTGTGGTTAGAATTGTTTGGAAAATTTGAATTGAATCAACAGATCCTGCAACGCCACCAATCTCAACATAATCACCAGACTTAAATGGACGGAATGCGACGATTAATACACCAGCTGCAAAGTTTGATAGTGAACCTTGAAGTGCAAGGCCTATCGCTAAACCAGCAGCACCAATAACAGCCACAACAGAAGCGGTTTGAACACCAACTTTACCTAGTGCTGCAATTAAAACAATAATAAATAAAAGGTAACGAACCAACGTATGAACAAAGTCGACAACAGCTTTATCCATTTTCTTTTTCTGAAGAGCCTTACTTACACCACCTGCGATTTTCTTAACAAGAATATTACCGATAAAAAGGATCGCCAATGCTGAGATAATATTTACCCCATACGTGATAAATAGCTCTGAATTATCTGTTAACCAATGCTCTAAATTAGCCACGCTTGTGGTAGCTAAATCAGTTACTGCACCTTGATCTGCCATGTAATTTGTCCTTTATAGTTATTCTCAGTATAAATTGAGATGATTGCCATATATTGACGACTTAATACCAATTCTAACACTATCAGCGTTAGCATGATGTAAAATCCCTTTCTAAAATACACTTTTCTCTTTAGATTCTCTTCAATAAGAAAGAAAAACAATTTGAATTACAACAACCTACCCTACATTAGCAGACTGAGTTATTTTGATTACATTTTACTTACAAAAATAATACATTCAACTGTCGTGACGTAATTATTTTTATTGCTCTTCTCTTTTGAAAACAAATTCACTTTCTGTCGATTCTGCGTCTACAAAGTAATAACCCGCAACACTAAACTCTTTGAGATCTTCTTTGTCTTTCACTCTGTTTTCAATAATGAAACGAGCCATTAAACCTCGCGCTTTTTTGGCATAAAAACTGATAATTTTATATTGTCCATTTTTACAATCTTTAAAGACAGGAGTTATCACCTTTGCAGCTAGTGCTTTTGGTTTTACCGCTTTAAAATACTCGTTTGAGGCCAAGTTAACTAAAATATCGTCACCTTGTGCTTTAAGCACCTGGTTTAACTGCTCTGTAATTTTACTTCCCCAAAATTGATATAAATTGCTGCCACGACCATTTGCTAGCTTTGTTCCCATCTCTAAACGATAAGGTTGCATAAGATCTAATGGTTTCAATAATCCATACAATCCAGATAACATACGTAAATGCGCCTGAGCAAACTCAATATCACTCTCAGTTAGGCTGTTTGCATCTAACCCCGTATAAACGTCACCTTTAAATGCAAATAAAGCCTGTCGAGCATTATCTTGAGTAAACGTCGTTGACCACTCTTCAAAACGCACCGCATTTAAACTTGCAATTTTGTCACTCACCTTCATTAGGCCGGAGATATCTAATGGCGTTAATTGCTTACATACCTCTACAAGCTCAGCTGAATCAGCAATAAAGTCAGGTTGAGTAAAGGTTTTAACGGGTAATGGCGTTTCGTAATCCAGTGTTTTCGCAGGTGAAACAACAATAAGCATGAGCAAGATATCCTATGTATTTTTATATACTAAGATAGTAACTATTCAGATATAAAAAAGCCACGCTAGCTTGCGTGGCTTTGTCTATTTCTTTGATGGATAAAGCAAATGTTTATTTTTGTTCTTTTGTATTATCCCAAATACCTTCTTCTAGCTGCGAGTGTAGCTCTGGGTAATCTTTACTATCAAAGGTAGGTACTTTACCCGCTGCCAACTGCTTATTATAATCTTTAGCTAGCTTTATTACCGTGCCAGATAGTAATGAAATAGCGATTAAGTTAACAATAGCCATAAGTCCCATTGAAACATCAGCAAGAGCCCATACCGTTGGTAGTGAAGATAAAGCACCAAACATAACCATTCCCAATACAATGACACGGAATATGCCAATGCCTGCTTTGTGATTATGTTCTAAAAAAATCAAGTTTGTTTCCGCATACGAATAGTTTGCGATAATTGACGTAAATGCAAAGAAGAAAATTGCGATAGCCACAAAAATTCCGCCCCAATCACCCACTTGGCTCGTTAAAGCTAATTGAGTTAGTTCTATTCCTGTCACTTCACCGTGTGGCACATATTCGCCAGACATTAAGATTATCGCGACGGTTGCAGAGCAAATAACAATCGTATCCATAAATACACCAAGCATTTGAACATATCCT
>JAAGZR010000501.1 GCA_024206155.1 Aliivibrio sp. | reverse complement strand
CCGAGTTTTTATCAACCCACCAAAGTAAAAGGCCAAATACAATCGTCGTGGTTGCAATAACCCATGCACTACGCAAATACACTTCGATAAAATCTTTAAACAAAAGACCACAAAGTGCAGCAGGAATAGTCGATAAAATGATTAACCAAGCTAATTTAGATTCTTTGTTGTGCTCTTTTTTAACCATAGAACCAACCCAAGCAGTTAATAAGCTTACTACCTCTTTTCTAAAATAAATAATCACAGCTGCTAATGTCCCTACATGAACAGCAACATCAAAAGCTAACCCTTGATCTGGCCACCCAAGAACAGCGGAAGGAAGGATAAGATGAGCGGAGCTAGAGATAGGTAAAAACTCAGTAAATCCTTGCAGCAACGCAAGAAAAAATGCTTCAAGATATGTCATGATAGTCCATTAGAATGTTAAGTTTAATAAAGCTGGTTTTAATGATTGAGAATAAGGAAATTCAGCCCAAATTTCACTGATGGTACGTTGTGTGCTTGGGATAATCAGATCTGGATTCAGTTCTACCATTGGTAAAAT
>JAAGZR010000500.1 GCA_024206155.1 Aliivibrio sp. | reverse complement strand
CCTGAAACCACAATAAAGCGTGAAGTTGATCATGGTTTTTGGCCATATACCACCCTTGCTTTTGCTCTTTTGTGGGTATTAACTGCAATTGGTTGGGCAATAAGCCGATCAAAAGTGAAGGCAACAAACACGACTGCCAATCAAAAAAGTATAGTGATAGGTAATGGCAGTAAAGCTCTTGTCTCTGCTTTAAAAGAAAATAATACGATTCTTGCTCATCAAATCCTTGCAGACCAGTATGAACAGTGGAATAAACAAGGTACTGAGGTGGCTGTTATTAAAGAGCTAATCACTCAATTAAGCCAACAACAATATTCAAAAACTACGGGGAATAACTCTACAAAAAAAATCATTAGTAAAATAGAGAAAGCGTTCGCTTCTGCAGAGAAATCACCACATGCGGCCACTGGACTTGAAAGGTTATAACGAATTTTAATTCATTTAAGGCGGTACAGCACTTATTTGTCCGCCTTTTTTCTCTTTGAATTTATTTATCAGTAATCTTTCTGTACCCCCCTTATTTACCCTCGCTTCTTTGCGTAAACGATCTTCCTCAAATATTCACATAAAAATCCATGTATTCTCACACTATCTTTCATTTGCCATTGACATCTTACCCAGAAAACACAATTATCAATTTATCAAATGTTCACTACCATCGCATCTGCTCAGTATCATCTGAAACGGTGGCAGCGAGACGGACTTTCAAAGAAGATGCTAAATAGCATGTGATCAGTAAGGGCAAGTAGTATGACAACTAAATTAGAACAACTTCGTAAACTAACAACAGTAGTGGCAGACACAGGTGATATTGAAGCAATCGCAAAATACACACCAGAAGACGCAACCACTAACCCTTCTCTAATTTTAAAAGCAGCTCAAATCGCAGAATATGCACCACTGATTGACGCTTCAATCGCTTACGCAAAAGCGCAAAGCAACGACAAAGCACAACAGATACAAGATACGTGTGACATGCTTGCTGTTAGTATTGGTAAAGAAATCCTTAAAGTCGTTCCTGGCCGCATCTCTACTGAAGTAGACGCTTGTCTTTCTTATGACACTGAAGGCAGTGTCGCAAAAGCACGCCAACTGATCAAAATGTACAACGATGCAGGCATTACTAATGACCGTATCTTAATAAAACTGGCTTCGACTTGGGAAGGCATACGTGCTGCCGAGATACTAGAAAAAGAAGGCATCAACTGTAACCTAACGCTTCTTTTCTCTTTCGCTCAAGCGCGTGCATGTGCTGAAGCGGGCGTATTCTTAATTTCCCCTTTTGTTGGCCGCATTATGGACTGGTATAAAGCAAAAGAAGGTCGTGACTTTCAAGCATCTGAAGACCCAGGCGTTATCTCTGTTGCTGGTATCTACAACTACTATAAAGAACATGGCTACAACACAGTAGTAATGGGCGCAAGCTTCCGCAATATTGGTGAGATACTTGAACTTGCAGGCTGTGACCGCTTAACAATTAGCCCTGACTTACTTCAACAGCTTGAAGAAGCAACTGGCGAAGTGGTTGAGAAACTGATTGATACTAACGGCAACAAAGAACGTCCTGCTGCAATGACTCACGCTGAGTTCTTATGGGATCACAACCAAGACGCAATGGCTGTAGAGAAACTGGCTGAAGGCATCCGTAACTTTGCGGTTGACCAAGGTAAGCTAGAAGACATGATTGCAGCTAAGCTATAAAACTAGAACGCTTCGCTACTATAAGAGCAAAAGCAATCACGTTATAAGTAACACTCTCAACGTGCGTATTCCATGCTCTTATAGTTTCTAGAAACGAAGCGTCTATAGTTTCTAGCTCATCACCCTATTCAAATCGGGTTGAACCTCTCAGCCCTTCATTTTCAAATATTCGAGTTAATCATTATGAACCGACCTTCTCTAACAAATAAGTATTTAGCAAATGCTATTCGTGCTCTAAGCATGGACGGCGTACAACAAGCAAATTCTGGTCACCCTGGCGCACCAATGGGCATGGCTGACATCGCTGAAGTTCTTTGGCGTTCACACCTAAACCATAACCCTGCAAACCCTGAGTGGGCAGATCGCGACCGTTTTATTCTTTCTAACGGCCACGGCTCTATGCTGATTTATTCTCTGCTTCATCTTGCAGGTTATGAGTTACCAATTGAAGAGCTTAGAAACTTCCGTCAACTGCATTCAAAAACGCCAGGTCACCCTGAGTACGGTTACGCACCGGGCATCGAAACAACCACAGGACCTTTAGGTCAAGGCATCACAAATGCAGTTGGCATGGCGATGGCTGAAAAAGCATTAGCCGCACAGTTCAATAAAGAAGGCCACGACATCGTTGATCACTACACTTATGCATTCATGGGTGATGGTTGTCTGATGGAAGGTATCTCTCACGAAGCGTGTTCTCTAGCGGGTACATTAGGTCTTGGTAAGCTGATTTCTTTCTGGGATGACAACGGTATTTCTATCGATGGTGAAGTGGAAGGTTGGTTCTCTGACGATACACCTAAGCGTTTTG
>JAAGZR010000499.1 GCA_024206155.1 Aliivibrio sp. | reverse complement strand
CCCATTTTTAATGCGTCTGATTTCTCAGACTTGATCATTAAGAAAATGAAGTAACCAATAGCGGTAAGGCCAATGGTGTAAACAATATTTTGGCCAATGTCCATGTTTGAGAACATGAAGAATACCAGTGCAATCATAGCAACAGAGGTAACTAAAAATGCAGCCCACTTTTTAGAGCTTACTGGTTGCTGGTCAATATCCGCACCAACAGTTAATAATGATTTACGGAAAACCACTAATGTCGCTAATGCAAAGAAAGCAAGAATAGCAGATAACATGAAGCTTCCGTGGAATCCAAGCACTAGTACAAACATAGGGAACAAGTACTGGCCCAATAATGCACCTACGTTATTTACTGAGTAGTTTACAGGGTAGCAGTTTTCAAAATGTTCTTGGGTATCAAAGGTGCGCTTATAGAGACTTGGATAAGAAGGAGACATTAAACCGCGGCTGTAACTTGCTAATGCAATACCGCATAATGCCATTGGAACATTGGTGGTGTATGAGCCTAAGACAAGTAAAGCGTAACCCACTGAGAAGCCAAGGTAGCTGATGGTTAATGAGCGGTAAGCGCCTAAAAATTTATCGGCAATAAAGCCACCGGCGATAGCAAACAAAGGGCCTATTGATGAAAAGGCACCGACTACCATCATGGTGTCAGCTTCGCTGTAGTTTAGTTCTTCTAAGAAAAAGCGAGTTAATATAACCATTACGCCATAAAATGATAAGCCAAACATCATTTGGCAAAACATCATGGACTTATTTAATTTGTTCCACATAAGGATTCTCTTTTAGATAATTACTCAGAGCATTTTACCATTAAGAGAATGTAACAAAATACGAATTTTTTATTTTTACATCGTATAAATATTGTAAGTAAGGGTGTTTTTTAGTTGGATATTTTGCAATTCATTAATAATTATATATATTAATTTTATTGTGTTTGCTAAGTGTACGATATTTTGATGGAAAATAGATGAATCATTCAAAATGTGTCCTTTTTGATCCGAATCATCTATTTGCTAAATAGGAGGGAAGATTATTACTTTTGGGCTAATAGATACTCAATACCACCAACAATGGCGGCAACTTGTGCATCATTACACTCCTGTGCTGTTACTTTGTCGCTGTCCGGATACACTTCAGTTGTCGATACAAAATCAGCATCCGTTAGACCTGCACACAAACCTAACTTCTTAGTTGGGTATTCAATGACGCCTTCTTGAACCACATCTGAGCCAATAATTTGGTTATTCTCATCGGGTGGTGCAATGTGCGTAACGGTACGAACAGAATCAATAATTGCTGTTTGAAATGCCGTTGCTGGCTTTTCTGTATCACCTACCGTGTAGAAACCATCAGGAATGTAACCTTCAATGTATTCAAGGCCATCGCGTGCCGCTAATGCAGGGCGAAATTCTGTTTCATCACTGTCTGTCGTTTCATGCAGATCAATGTGCGCAAAAATAGACGTTCCAAGTGAAGCAACTAATGCCATTAACCCTGCCGATTCTTCTACCGGAGAGTTTGCATAAAATGAACGGTTTGGATCGGTCGCTGTTGGATTCCAACGATTAATCACTTCATAACCCCACGGGCTAACACAAGGTGCAACGACAATATTAAACCATTGGCTGTAATGCTCAGCTTTGGTGTCCACAAATTGCAATGCACCATGAACACCTGAGGTTTCATAACCATGAACACCACCACTAATTAATAGTGTTGGCTTTGCATCATCCCATTGGCGAGTTTTAATACACAATAATGGAAAGCGCGTTTCGTCATACGATAATGCGCCATATTGAGAAACATCAAAACGCTCAGCTAATGCTTGAATTTTCGTCACAACTTCATCTTGGTATGAACGTTTTACTGTCATTGTTGCAAGCCATGCGGCCCTTTCGGTTTCACCCCAAGGTTGACCTTTTGTTCCAATTGGGTAGCTGTAATCGTCTTTCATGATGCTTCCTTATTAATTATGGCTATCTGTATGAACTTAGTTGGTTTGTTCATGACTCCATATAATACGATCACTTCCTCGATAAATCCCAAAATGAATGGTTGCTTTAATGACTTTTTCAAAAGAATCATTATTGCGCTATCACCTTACTTTTCTGGTGTGGTGACTCAGAGGTAACAACAAGAGAGAGCTGTCGAATAGTTTGTTAATGTTCCATATATAAGGGTAATAATTGAATGAAAAATACTTTATTATTATTTTATATTGCGTTTATGGATGAACTTAATGAATCAAATTGACTATTTTCGATGTGCTAGTATTGGAGTGTTTTTCAGTCTTATTGGTTGTTCGTCAGCTTCACTCAGTGATATTGATATTGATAAGGTTCAAGAGCAAGCCATGCTTAGCAAACAAACCTTACAAATTGACGGCTTAAAGCATTGTAATAATACGAGTGATAATAGGATTCACTTAAATCCTAATGAACCATTAACTATTATTGTCCATGGTTGTTTTTCTTCTGCTGGGCGGTTTCGAACGTTAGCAGACGTCTATGATTTGTATGATCAGCAAGCTATTTGTTTTGAGTATGATGACAGAAAAAGTTTAGAAGAAACCTCTGGCGAACTTATTTCTGCCTTAAATCAATTATCAAATAAAAATCCTGAACAATCGCTTTATTTAATTGGCCATAGTCAAGGTGGTTTAGTGGCTCGTCGGGCTCTTACGGTTGATAGAGAGGATGAAAAAAAAGTCATGATAAAACAATTGCAACTTACCACTATCTCTTCGCCATTTAATGGTATTGAAATTTCATCGCATTGTGGGATGACATCTTTACGTATTCTTTCACTTGGTATTGTAGATTTAATTTGTTATGCAGTGACAGGAGAGAAGTACCAACAGATCCCACCTAATGCTGACTTTATTAAGCAACCAGGAGAGCTTCTCGTTTCTGTATCTCAACATTTAGTTATCAAAACAGATGAACGTAATACGTGCCGAAGAGTCAATGATGAAGGTGTTTGCCTTGAAGATGATTATGTATTCAGCGTCAATGAGCAATCAAATAATCAGGTAGATAATAGTGTGAATACGGATTTGGTTACGGTACAGGCAGGTCACGTAGAAATTATTGGTAATGGAGATTCTGTGCCGACGGATTTGATTGATATTTTAAAAGAACAGCAATTGTTGATCGATAATGGTGCTATTGACCAATTAGAACAGGTTCGTTTAATTGAAAAGCTTTATTTTCAAGTCGATAGTTCTAATTTATCTATATTAAAATAAGCAGGGTGGTATAAATACCACCCTGAAATCAGTTTATCGTCCGTAAGTTTCCATAATATACGCCTCAAATTCGTCACACATTTTTTCGTTTGAATCCGTATTACTCGCTAGCGTTTTAGCACCATCAATAATGGTGATGGATGCATTTAGTGGCGCTACTTCAGTTTGCGTTCGAGAAGCTAATTCTGCGATCTTCTCTTGCTCCGATTTCCATGTATCTTCAACCGACAAATTACACTTATCAGCGAGATACTTTGCGTTAAAACCTTCACCAGTTAAAGCAATAATTGACTCATTATGGCTAACGCTGTTACCAGTATTCCAATAATGTTTTGCTAATAATGGACCAATCTTAGGGTTATCGGTTAAGTAACCAAATTTCTCTGTAAAATAAGCACGGGTTTGATATACCGCCATGTGCGCAAGTAAATAACCGTGGTATGCGCAAGCGGCTTCATCAGAAACCAAGTGCGGGATTGCCATTAATGGACGTGGGCTGCACGCTAGGCCAAGAATGTTCTTCTCTGTTGCACGAGCCAGTGTCGTAATATTTTCTGGTGTTAACTCTTCATCTGTTAATTGATAAAGCGCTCGTTCAAAATAAGGAACAACGAGAATACTGCGTTCTTGATATGCTCGGAAAGGTTGTTTGCTGTCTATCATCGCTTTGATAATTGAATCAGGAACTGAATTGCCATCGGCATCAAGCGCATATTGTTTTAACCAATCAGCGTCTTCTAGTAGGCTGTCACAGAACATGGATTGTGTCTCAGCATAGGCCATTGATGTTGGTGCAAACTCTTGTGAGAAACACGGAGCATTCATTTTTACATTAGAGAAATGTGCAGCATGCCCGCCCTCATGGAATAAGGTATTCATACCATCATAACCACTGCCTATTTGGTCTGGTTTAGCGTTACTTGTGAAGTTGACTTTTGCCGCAACCCATTCACCTTTTCCATCGTAAAAAGAAGGAATAGGGCCATGACAGAAACCATTTGGGTATTTGCCTTTACGATCCAATAAATCAAGAGTTAATTCTGCGCCAGAGAATTCGATGTTCAAGCGACCGAATGATTCAACCCAACGACGAAGAGACTTTGAGAATGGCACATACGGGTCTAATTCACGCATGACATCGCCAGCAAACGAGAAGACAAAGTTATGTGCTAATAATGAGTCGTTGCCTTTATCTGCGGCGAGTTGATTTAAGCTGGCTTGATTACAATCACGAGTACGGATTTCAAAATCATCCAAAATGGCAAACAGCTCATCTGCGCTCATTTTCTCTTTTTTGGTTACTGAGTAATCAAAGAAAGTATCAAAACCTTGAGATCGAGCAAATTTGTTACGCAGTTTAATTAATTCAATAAATCCGTTTTGTAATAGCCATTGCTCTAAGCCAAGAAACGCTTGGTGTGCAGATTGGCGGGTACTTTCATCAGAGCTAGTACGAACAACAGAAGCAAGTACAGGAAGAGAGCCTTCAACGGTTTTTCCCTCTTCGTTCACATACGTCATGGTGTGTTTTTGTTTTTTCTCAAACAGCCCAGCTTCAAATTTTATCAGTTCTGATTTTAGAACTTGTGCTTGTTCTGATTCAATTGCATGAGATTCAAAAGTGTTTAACCACCCCGTTAACCCAATAAGAGTTTGTTTTTTTTCTTCGATATTTTCTATTGTGTCTGCAAGAGCGATTTGTTCTTTAATTGCAGTTATTTGCTCTGCATTACTTAAAAATTTAGTCCATGAAGTCTCGGCTTCAGTAGAGCCTTGATGATTATCGCTTAACCCCATATAGGTGTCCCAAAAGAAATTTTCTTTCGTGCGATGAATCGATAAATAGCGTTGATTTAAGTTATTAAGGTAAGTGGTGGCAGTCATTTTCATCCCTTTAAATACAGCGTATGCAAAGAATTATTATGGCATAAATGGTATAGAGATGAAGAGATTAAAATAGAAAAAAGCTCAATCTATAATTAGTTCGAGCTTAATAAATAGACTTTAGTAATGTGTCTTTAATTGGATAGAGTGTGGGGTTATGTTACACCAATGTCGCTATAATACTCTCCATATGCTTAATGAGTTGTTTTACTCTCTCATCATTTAATGCATCTGGGTGTGGCTGAGAAAAGCGTTCAATATCATTATCAAAGTAGTGACCGTAAGCACGATTGAATTCATCAGACAATGCGGCACGAACGAGAATATCAGAGCCTAAAGTTAAGTCACCACCAGCAATGCCATACGTGTCTTTCACCATCTTACTGCCAAGCAATGATTTTGGATTAACGGATACAACAACGATACCATTGTTAGCTTGCTCTTCACCTAAAGCTCGTGACCACATGGTTAATGCTAACTTGCTTTGTGCATAGGCTTCATTATTACTCAATGAACGTTTACCTTCCAATGCGTCGATGCTTACTGTTGCTTGAGCTGCAGAAGAAAGGTTTACAATCCTACCTTCTGGCTTAATTAATGGTAAAAGCGCTTTACTTAGCATGTAAGGTGCAATGGTATTAACTACAAAGCGAATATCTAAATTTTCAACTTTGGTTACAGGAGTTGAGAAAACGCCTGCGTTGTTGATAAGTACATCTAACTGATTAAAACGCTTACCTACTTCTGTTATCATATTGCTAACTGCGGTTAGGCTTGATAGATCAGCGATAATCGATTCAACGGTACTTGATGAGTTTAACTCAGACAGTTGTTCAACAACTGCGTCTACTTTTGTTGAATTTCGACCATGTACAATCACATTGTGATTAAGATTAACCAGTGCTTTTGCCGTTTCGAAACCAATACCATCAGTTGCACCAGTAATTAAAATAGTTTTTTTCATTTTATATTCCAATAAATTGTTATGCTAATTCGTCTTTTGCTTCGAATAAGTTAATGATGATTATCTTTGTTATGAATTGAAGAGTAGCCATTGACAGTTAACTCATTGATTACAAATCATCTTGATAAGATAAATGTAACGTTCTTATCGTCGAATAACAATAAAGCAACAAACGAAACACTTTATAGTTTTTGTTGATAATCATATGGAATTTAGTACTCTGAATGCGTATAAGACAAAAATAATGCGAAGTTATTTATTGTTTACATATCCTTTCCAGTTTTGGTTGAAAATCTATGAATATCGAACATTTAAAGCTTTTTGTGCGCATAGCAGCAACACATAATATTAGCCAGGCTGGGCAGGAACTAAGTCTATCACCAGCAGTTTCTAGCGCTTATATTAGTAAACTTGAAAATGCGTTAGGTGTTAGACTCATCCATCGAACCACGCGTAAGGTGTCATTAACAGAAGAAGGCGTGGCTTTTTTACCCCATGCTGAAGAAGTGATTGAGAGTGTGGAAGCTGCTCGTTCTTCTGTTGGCGGAGGTAATAAAATACCGAGTGGTGTTCTTAGAGTTTCTGCCCCCGCATCGTTTGGGCGTATGCATTTGATCCCTGCGATGCAAGAGTTTATGAAGGCTTACCCCGGTTTAAAAGTGGATTATCGTTTGTCAGATTCAATCATTGATTTGGTTGAAGGCGGCTTTGATGTTGCGATAAGGAATGCAGAATTAAAAGATTCTAGTCTTGTTGCTCGTAAACTGGCTTCTGATACTCGTATTGTGTGTGCGTCTCCTGATTATCTTCTTAAGTTCGGAAACCCATCGCACCCATTAGATTTGATGGAACACAATTGTGTTAATTTGACGGGACTTGAGACTTGGATCTTTGATACACCAGAAGGCTCATTAAGCATTAAACCAAAAGGTGAATTTAAAGCTGATAATGGTGAAGCGGTGCGTGATGCCAGTGTGTATGGTCTGGGCATTACTGTTTGCTCAACATGGTGTTGTTATGATCACTTACAGCGTGGTGAGTTGGTTCCAATCCTTAACTCGTTTCCACTTGTGTCTGATACTGCTATTTGGGCGGTATACCCAAGCTCTCGCTTATTAGCACCAAAAGTTAGAGCGTTTATTGATTTCTTTAGTGATTATTTTGGCAATGATACATATTGGGATAAGCATTAAATAGAAAAGCACCAACCGAAGAAGGTTTGGTGCTTCTAATGACCCATAAGTTAAATAATTGTCTTAACTCAATTTAAGGCGTAATTTCACCTATCGAATATAAAATAAACTCTTCTGGATTTGAGCCTTCACCTAAGGACTGGATATCTTCACCCTCTGCTTTAAGTTGAGCTATCATATTAAGGGCGATATCTTGTTCTACACCAATAATGGTCATCATTTCTGATGCTGAAACGCCATATATTGTTGCTATTAATAGATCTTTTACTTTCTTTTTTTCTTCGTTATTCATATGCCTCCCTAATTTACCAAGAAAAAGTCTGTATCACATTATCTTTGGCTAATGGGTTTTTAGAAATTACTCTATTTAAGTTCCTAAGGAACTCTTCTTTAGAATCAAGTAGAAAGCCTTTTTGTGGTAATAAATTATTTCCATGATCACCCCAGTAAAACGTATCAATATTTAGATTTTCAAGAAGATATTTTTCTTCTTCTAATATCTGTAATTCTGTTGGCATAATAAACTCACCACTCTTTACCTCTTGCTCTAGAGCTGTGCCTGGTTGAATTGCTAAGGCCATTGGTGCAATTTGCTCTGGTTGAGTGATGTTTAAAATTTCAGTTGTCGCAATGATGTGCTCACGTGATCGTTCTCGACCACCAAGGCCAAAAATGAATGACAGAAGAGTTTCAATTCCTGCTTCTTTTGCCATTGCCATACCTTCAATCGCGTGGTTTGCTGTCATGCGTTTTTGGATCTTATCGAGCACAATAGGGTCTCCTGACTCTAAGCCTGAATAACACATATCTAAACCTGCACTTTTTATCTCTTTAAGTTCCGAGATTGATTTACGTCTAAAGTCATTTAAGCCACTGTACATTGAGACTTTGGTTGCTTCTGGGAAAGTATAGCGTAATTTATCAAGTACCTTCAGCAAATAATCGGTACGAGCCGCCATGACATTACCATCAATAAGAAAGATAGATTCAACATATGGATATATCTGTCTTGCTTGCTCAATGTCTTTAAATACATCGTTAATATCACGCACTTTAAAACGTTTATCGTCAAACATGCTACAAAAAGTACAGGTGTTAATACTGCATCCTAATGTTGTTTGAATTAGGATGCTACGCGCTTCAATCCAAGGTCGGTAAACTTTGCCTTCATATTGCATTATCGCTTCTCCAGCTAAGAGCACAAATGATGTGCTTTATTGTTTGAGATTATGCTGCAAAGAATATCAGTTGATTTCTTTGTTGATAATATAGCTATATAGATAATGACTTTATTGATTTTCTATATAATTGAGTTGTATACCCATCAGCAGAAACTGATTTTAATAAAGTTTGTTTGTGATTGTGTTTAAAAGGAATATGGATATTTAATTAATAAGAACAGTTGCAAATAAATTAGATTTATCTTTGGTTAAACTTTAGGCGTTTTAGCATGAAAAATTCATAAATTACTTTTGCTTCAATTACTTACCTTGTTACTGTTAGTAATTGTAACATCGAGACGGTAACGATTGCTTATTTATATTTCTCTCAGTTTATGCAAGAATGCGCGCAGAAAATTAACCCCACTTTACAGTTACCTATTTTAAGGAATGTTCTAATGTCGCAGAACAATGTACAGAGTACGGCACCACAATCTAATTTAGATAAAAAACTTGATGGCTTTTTTAAGATCTCTGAGCGTGGCAGCAGTGTGAAAACAGAAATGATCGCAGGTCTAACGACATTTTTAGCGATGGTTTATTCGGTTATCGTTGTGCCAAGCATGCTAGGTGCCGCAGGGTTTGATACCGGCGCCGTATTTGTTGCTACCTGTTTAGTGGCGGCATTTGGTTCGTTGTTAATGGGGTTATGGGTAAATCTTCCAATGGCGATTGGCTGTGCCATTTCATTAACGGCGTTTACTGCGTTTAGCTTGGTGTTAGGACAAGGCGTAAGTATTCCGGTTGCGCTTGGTGCCGTATTTATTATGGGTGCTTTGTTTACGCTTATTACGGTAACAGGCGTTCGTCAGTGGATTCTAAATAACTTACCTTCAGGCATTGCTCACGGTACTGGTATTGGTATTGGTCTGTTTTTACTGCTGATTGCTGCTGATGGCACAGGCTTAATCGTAAAAAATGCACACGCAGGCTTACCGATTATGTTAGGTGACATCAAATCGTTCTCAGTCATCATGTCGGTACTAGGTCTTGCTGCTATCTTTGGTTTAGAGAAGAAGCGTGTTCCTGGTGGTATCTTATTGGTGATCGTTGCTATCTCAATTATTGGTCTGATTTTTGATCCAAGCGTAACCTACAATGGGTTCTTTGCGCTGCCAAGTCTAGAAACAGCAGATGGTAGCTCATTGATCGGTTCTATGGACATCATGGGTGCATTAACACCTGCGATTCTTCCTGTTGTTATTGCTTTGGTTATGACGGCCGTATTTGATGCGACAGGTACCATTCGTGCGTTAGCAGGCCAAGCGAACTTATTAGATAAAGACGGTAAGATTATTGATGGCGGTAAAGCTTTAACGGCAGATTCAGCAAGCTCAATGGTTGCTGGTCTTGTTGGTGGTGCACCTGCGGCAGTTTACATCGAATCAGCAGCTGGTACGGCTGCGGGCGGTAAAACAGGTTTAACGGCGACAGTTGTTGGTGTGTTGTTCTTAGTGATGATCTTCTTATCGCCTGTGAGTTACTTAGTACCTACATACGCAACGGCTCCTGCATTGATGTACGTTGGCTTATTAATGCTAAGTAACGTGTCGAAGTTGGATTTTGAAGATTCGGTTGATGCATTGTCTGGCCTTGTTTGTGCGGTATTCATTATTCTTTCAGCTAACATCGTAACTGGTATTATGATTGGTTTTACGACGCTAGTAGTTGGCCGTGTATTCGCTGGCGAGTTTAAAAAATTAAACGTCGGTATTGTATCAATTACCATCGCTTTGATTGCATTTTATGTTGGCGGATGGGCAATCTAATAATCTTATTTAGACAAGCATAAAATTGCTTAAGATTAATATCTTTAGAAGTCAGTGAGAGAGTTTACTGACTTTTTTTATACAAAAGCAGGACAGCTTGGCCATTAAGGGTTAGGCTAAAAGTATCAGCAATAACGGCTTAAGAAGTAAAGTATGGTTAATTCAACATCGATTATTATTGCGGGATCTACCGGTCTCATTGGGCGCCATTTATTGAACTTTGCATTGAAGAATGACGACATTACTCACGTATACAGTATTACTCGTCGCCCATTAGATGCGAGCAGCTCAAAGCTAGTTCAAATGATAGACTCAGAGTTGAAAATCAATAAAGAACAAGTACAAGAAGCCTCACCAACAATAGGCTTTATTACTTTGGGAACCACGCTAAAAAAAGCAGGCAGCAAAGCAGCATTAAAAGCGATTGATCTCACCTTAGTCGTTAATACTGCCAAGAAAATGTATGACATAGGTGTTAAGCATGTTTATGTGGTTTCATGCATTGGAGCGTCATCTTCAGCCTTATCTCACTATTTAAAATGTAAAGGGCAAATGGAAGCTGAGATCTCAGACATTGGGTTTGAGAGTGTGACATTTATGCAGCCTGGACCATTAGCAGGAGACAGAGATGAGCCAAGAAAAGACGAAGTATTATTACAGGCAGTAACAAGAGTATTCACACCGCTTATGAAAGGTTTTTTACTTAATTATAAGCCAATTGAAGGGGAAAAAGTGGCTCAATGCATGCTCGGTTTGGCCTTAGAAAATAATAGGCAGAGAGGCATACACCGGTATACATCAAAAGCGATGTTTGGATTACAAAAGTAATTAGTATTAAAAAGCCAATGGT
>JAAGZR010000498.1 GCA_024206155.1 Aliivibrio sp. | reverse complement strand
GATTGTATTAGGTATTGTCGTTTCACTACTTGCTACTTTTATTGGTTATCACCTTGCATCATCCGTTCGCACACCATTAACAAATATGCTACGTATTTTGGAATCACTGACTTCTGGTGATATGACTCAACGCATTGAAACTAAAAGAAATACAGAATTCAGCCGTGTTTCTCGTCATATCAATACACTAGCTGATAATCTACAAAAAGTACTAGTGCAACTCAGTGGTGCATCAGACGAATTAACCGAGGTTGCTCAAAATAACAGTTCAACAGCTGAAAAGGCCAAAAAACAGCTGCTTAATCAACGTGAGCAAACCACTAGCGTCGCCGCAGCCATGACTCAGATGGAACACTCGGTTGCTGAAGTTGCCTCAAGCTCAGAAAGCTCTCTACTTAAAGTACAAGAAGTTGAAGCGGCTTCAGAGCATGGTCAACAAGTAATGCAAAGCAACTTACAAACTATTGAACAGCTATCAAGCCGCCTTGATGAATCAGTTCAAGCCGTAGGTAATTTACAAAAAGTCAGCGGTGAAATTGGTTCTATTCTCGATGTGATTAATAACATTGCAGAGCAAACTAACCTACTTGCACTAAACGCCGCGATTGAAGCAGCGCGCGCAGGTGAGCAAGGACGAGGCTTTGCCGTAGTCGCCGATGAAGTTCGTATTCTTGCTCAACGTACCGCAAAATCAACCTCAGAGATTGAAGCCATGATTGCCAATCTTCAATCCAGCTCTAAAACCACAACTAACGTGATTGAAAGCTGTGTAGTAGACATGCAACAAAGCGTCACTCAAACCAACGAAGCCAATAATGCAATGGTAATGATCCAAAGCTTGATTGATGAGATAAGCCACATGAGTAACCACATCTCTCAAGCGGCTAACGAGCAAAGTGCAACCACAACTGAAATTGCACGCAGTCTTGAAGACATTAGCCACATTGCAGAAGAGAACCAAACCGCAATGAATGATATTGCCAATGTCAGCTCAACACTGAATGAATTAGCACACCAACAAAGTGATATCGTGCATCAGTTTAAGGTTTAGCTAAGTGAGTTAAGCAAATAACCAAGCGACAAAAACAAAAAAAGGTGGATACGTTATCCACCTTTTTTATGTCTGCTTATTAGCGTTTTTATTCTGGTAATAGTTATCGTGAAAACAACAGATAAGAGTTTGCAGGAATAAAGAATCTAAGGTTTCCCTGCTGAGGTGCGTAATAGCTGTGCGAGGTTCTTTCTAACCACACCACATCCGATTTTACCGCCATATTCACTTCAATATTATGGGCAGATTTATTGATTGCCACGATGCCACTTTCCCCTCTTTCGAAGATCAAATGATCATCACTTGCAGCTACGTGCTTTTGCGGCTCACCATACATATCATGATGAAACGCAATCAGTGTCGCCATGCGTTCAGAATGCCACTCGTCCTTCCATCTTGGTTCACCTGCGCCATTTTTTATGCCACTGACATCAAGCTCAGAATAAATCAGAGCAATACCACCATCACGGCCAAACAAATACGCATGCGCAAGCCACTCATTTGCTTCACTCATAACAAGCGACTGAAACACTTGGTTATTGGGAATATCATGAGTAGTCGCAAAAGTAATCGCGCGCAGTGGAGACATTGCCATCCCATAAATGTACGGGTCAATTAAGCTCGTAAAAGAGGCGTCTTTTTCTAGTGCTTGATAAAGGGTATTAAACAAAGGAAAGTCATAAGCGCCTAACTTTGTTTCTTTTAGGTATGGGTTTAGAAAGGTTTCGTACTCTTCTTTGGTTGCACCACCATCGGTAATGATCTCACCAAAAATATGAATATCATGGGTGATCTCATCATCCCACACTTTGCTAAGGTGCTCTAAACTCATGTGCTTGGCGGCATCAATACGAAAGCCTTTCACACCAATCTGTTTTAGCGCCTTTAGGTATGAACGTTGCTGCTCAATAACATGCTCATTATCCGCTAACGTTGGTAAACCTGGGTCATGAGGCCCACCTGAGATTCGGCCGTTCTGTACTTCCCATTTGTCATTCCAATTCTCAATACCAAAGGCTTCGACAAAATCAGATTCAGAAAACAGCGGCTCAGACAAATCACCAAACAGTTTTAATGCTTCATACTTCTCAGGGTTACGAGCGTAATCTTCCCTGTCCCATTGATTTGGGTATTCAAGATCAGCGCGAATATCTGATTCATTAGCCATGTGATTGAACACTACATCAACATAAACCCACAACCCTAGCTCAGCTAAGCGCTCTACCATGCGTGTAAAATCAAGCGTATTACCAAGGGGGTTATCTATTAAGCGGTAATCTTGAGGTTGGTATCGCTGCCACCACTGAGTGCCTGATGGCAAGCTTAATGATTTCATGGCAGGAGAGACCAGCACAGAGCGATAACCCAAACGGGCAATCAACTCAGCTTGCTCTGTGATGTGTTCATAGCGCCAATCGAAAGCATGTAGGATGACATTACTCATCGCTGGCACTTCAGCTGAATGGCATTGTGTTTGCTGGTTCATTATTTTTCTATCCATTACATAACATCATTCAATTATAAAAAGTTCCCATTATCCTTCCCTCCTCCCCCAATCTATAAAATCCAGTAGGAGATCTCAGGCGTAGAAGAGAAAGACAACCAATACTCTATAACGATACCGTAAAGGATACTAATGATAACTTACTCTATAATAACAAGTTATCTTCAATTGGAATAAAGCGATCAGCGGCTTCTATAAGGGAATTAGCGGTCAAATTTTGCACGCCATACACTTCAACTTCTTTATTAAAACGTGACTGAATTCGCTTAACGAGTAAGTCAAAATCCCCATCGCCAGACAAAATAACCACAATATCCGCCTGCTCTGCTAACTCAATCGCATCAAGGGTGATACCTACGTCCCAATCGCCTTTTGCTGACCCATCACGACGCTGAATAAAAGGCTTAAGCTTTACATCAAAACCAATACCACGAAGGATATTATGAAACTGCTTTTGTTTGTCATCACTGCGCGCAATCGCATAGGCATTAGCCCCAACCACTTTACGGCCATCAGTCACTTTTGCCCATAATGCGTTGTAATCAAAATGACGTTGGTAAACATCACGCGTGGTGTAATAAATATTTTGTACATCAACAAGAATCGCAACGGTTTTCATATTTCGCCTTCCTAGGAAATTATCCAATGAGTCTATATGAATCCCTTTAATTTAGGTATACTTCGCGCAAATTTTGTATTGGAAAGACGGTAAAATGACTAAAGGCTACTCTTGTATTGGATTGGTAAACCCAAAAACACCTGAAAACGTAGGCTCGGTAATGCGAGCAGCAGGCTGCTATGGCGTAAACTCGGTATTCTACACGGGCAGACGTTACGATATCGCTAAACAGTTTTGTACGGATACAAAAAGCCAGCATCTTAACGTGCCATTAATTGGCGTTGAAGATCTAAAAGACATCATTCCTTTAGATTGTGTGCCTGTGGCCGTTGATTTAATTGAAGGTGCTAAACCGCTGCCAGATTACAAGCACCCACCACGTGCGTTTTACATTTTTGGCCCAGAAGACGGTACATTGAAAAAAGAGATCACAGATTTCTGCCGTGAGACTATTTATGTCCCAACCAATGGTTGCATGAACTTAGCCGCTGCTGTGAATGTGATCATGTATGATCGCATGGCAAAAGGCGAAAACTTCTCCAACCATAAATAATCTACGTTAAGCTAGATGAATAAAGGAACTCGACATGTTTGATTTATCACGTATTTCGGGTTTTGAAAACGCATCAATTACCCAAACCGATACCCTACAAACCTTGTGGGGCGGCTATGGGGAGTTGGTGCGTTTGCATTTAACACAAGCTCCAACCTCTTCTATCATCATCAAACAAATCACCTTACCCAAGCCTAAAGTGCATCCTAGAGGCTGGAATACGGATTTATCACACCAACGTAAACTCGACTCATACCAAGTGGAACTCAACTGGTATCAAGATTACGCCAATTCAGTTTCTGAACATTGCCCTGTGCCGCGCTGTTTATATGTAGAGCAACGTGATAACGAGCTAATCTTGGTATTGGAAGATCTAGCAACGTGCGGTTTTCCAATAGTAAAAACATGCACCTCTATGAATGAAACTAAAGCCTGTTTAACGTGGCTTGCGAACTTTCATGCAGCACACCTTAATGTTGAGCCTAT
>JAAGZR010000497.1 GCA_024206155.1 Aliivibrio sp. | reverse complement strand
TTTTTTCGTATTTGTCGAAAGAGAACGGGCGGTTTTAGTGCTGAAAGTTTGTGACAGGGTTTGACCGATTTACAGGGTAAGAATCGTGGGTTGTGGTTTGAGGTAAAAAAACCTGAGAGATTTGCTTTTCTCACTTATTTCTGAAACCCAAGGGATCTATAATCCGCATGTAATTGAAGTGGCATAGCTCCTCAAAATACCCACTACCTGTTTGCAACGTAATCACCCTTGGCATATATATTTATTACATTTAAATAAAAATAATATTTATATATTTATTACATTTAAATAAAAATAATATTTATATATTTATTACATTTAAATAAAAATAATATTTATATATCAAGGAAACCAATGATAATCAGCTTTCTCAGTCAAAAGGGAGGTGTCAGCAAGTCAACATTAGCTCGTGCTGTCGCTGTCGCTTTTGCTCAAAACGATTGGTCTGTCCATATCGCTGATATGGATTTTCAACAACAAACATCTTTTCAATGGTCAGAACGTAGAGACGAGTTAAAAGCTTCTCCCTCTATTTCTGTCTCAACACACCGTCGCGTTGAATCAGCATTAAAATGTGAAGATTCTTATGATTTATTGGTTGTTGACGGTCGTCCACATGCCGATAAAGATACACTATTGATTGCAAGAACATCGAACCTTGTCGTCATGGCGACAGGAACACAACTTGACGATCTTCAACCTCAGCTAAATTTTGCTCATCACTTGGTTGATGAGGGCGTTGATCAAAAAAACATCTTATTTGTCGTAAATAAAGCGATCACAAATAAAGAATCATTTCGTGCAATTTCGACAATAAAGCGATGGGGGTTCAACGTTTCAGAAAATGCCATACCTTACAAAACAGGGTTTATTAATGCTCAAGACGTTGGGCTTTCAATTATTGAAAGTCGATTTAAGACACTTAATACACAAGCTATATCTGCTATTAAAGATGTAACTAATAAGGCGGTACAACATGGTTAATAACATAAAAATCGAACCCCCAAAGAAAAAAAATAAGAATAACCCGATACAAAATCCAACGGCTGTCCCGATGAGCCAAGAGGAAACAAAAACAATTTTGATGAAAGTAACACCAGATATACATGCTCAGATCAAATCTTTTGCCGCTGAAAGAGGTATGACTATTAAACAATTAATACTTTACCTTTTTAATAATGAGCGAGGTGATTTGTAGACTATATATGTAGGTTACATATTTTAATGAAAAGATAAAGGAAACAAGAAATATCCTTGCTTCCCAATTAGTTTATCAAATAACATTTTTCAGTTCTGGCTGTTCATTAAGAATGTTTGTCTTCACAACCTTTCCTTTCTTGCCGTATTTGATCACAATTTCAAACTCTCCAGACTGTCGATGATTGAATATGTCTGACCAATTTCCTTTACCGAAAAAGTAAGGATTGATTTTGTATTCATTTTTTCCTGAATGCTTGATTATTTCTGATGAAAGAAGCTCTGTAATACGATTTTTCAAAGTTTGTTCTTTGATATTTAAAGTGGATAACATTTCCTGTCTATAGCGAGTAGAGATGGTTATGTATCCGTCATAATCCAGCTTACGTAGCAACATATTCAAGACGTCAGAACTAGACTTTTTAAGATTATTTAAATAACAAATATCATCTAAGTACATCTTGATATATGGCGGTTCAGCAGGAAGTTTTAATGTTTCAACCGTTGTTTGTTGTAGTACTTCACCAGTAGTTGCATCAACATTTGTATGAACTGTCCTAAATGTAGTTTTCATCCATTATCTCTCTACAAAATCAAGCCTTTGGTTAAATATACACATCAAAAGTACCGTGAAAAACAGGACTTTTAAAAAAAGCGAAGGTACTCACAAAAGCGGTACTTAGGTACCGTCCAGACGGTACCTAAGTACCGTCCAGACGGTACCAAATTTCGCGTGAAGCCTTGTGTAGGCTGAATTCCCCTTTCTATTATATTAAGTACTGATTTATCACTCAGATTATCATGTCCAAAAAATCAGGTTTTCGGTGACCGAATCCTCCCTAAATTTCAATGAAAATTCCGCTTCCTCGGATTAACCGTCTCAGTCGTTCCTCCTTCGCTTGGTTAATCCTGCGGCGAGCGGTTTTATTAAAAAAAGAAAAATGAATTATCCGTTTTGTCCATTTACTCCCCCTGCCGACGATTGTTGACCAAGCGACGACGAAGGAGGAGACGGTCAACATGAGGAAAGCAGGAGACAAGCGACAAAGGAGCGCGTCAGGCTCTTCTATCAACACGCTCGATCTAGAGACGATTGTGGTCAAACTGTGAAAAACAGCTCTATCGTTTTTCATGGTTTGTCCACATGAGTTTGCTGAGAGATACATTTTTGAGGATCTGGTTTGGGTACTTTGAGCCTTGGGTTATAGCGACTAAAAAATTTCTCAAGAATGCTGTATTTCTCTTTGAGGGTTTTGTAGGTTTCATCCGTATGACGACGGTAATAACCGATGATGTGTTTGCGTCCTATGTCTTGTAATTCTTGCTGTTCACTTTGAACAATGTTTTCTAGGATCGACATTAAACGTCTCATCTGTTTTTTCTTGTAAGGCGATTTCTTACCTTTCGATTTGTAATCATGCATCACGAATAAAATTTCTTTC
>JAAGZR010000496.1 GCA_024206155.1 Aliivibrio sp. | reverse complement strand
GTTTCTGTCAAATCAGGTTTTCAAGTGAAAGCAGTTTCTCAGCCTTCGAGCAAAGGACTGCGAATTAAGAGTATAAAAAAAACGTAATAATAATTTAAAATAATATAACATGGCAGGACAAGTAAAAGCAACGCCAACATTCGCGTTGACTCCGAGTTCAGAAAGAACTCCAACAGCCCAAAACTATATTGTAAATTTTGATTTCTTAAATCAGTATCTTCCTGATACGTATGAAAAAGAATTTGAAAGATACGGTAATAGAACGATTTCTTCATTCTTAAGAATGGTAGGAGCGGAAATGCCTACAAACTCAGACCTTATCAAATGGGCAGAGCAAGGTAGGTTACACACGAAATATACAAGTGTAGGTACAGCTGCAGCACAAAATGCTGACCAAGCTGTATTTCAAGTAAACGATGCAATTGACCCAGCAACTGCTGAACAAGTAATCAGAGTAGGACAAACAATTGTTGTTGTTCAAAACAATGGTTCAGGTATGAACAAAGCAGTGGTAAGTGCAGTAAACAATGCCGGTGGTGGTAAAGGACAGTTCACAGCTGACTTTTATGAAGCAGGTGGTTTAGTAACTGCAGGTACTGGAGCTGGTAACGCAGACGTTACAGTATTTATTTACGGTTCAGAATTTAAAAAAGGAACAGCAGGTATGGTAGGTTCATTAGAAGCTAATGACTTTATCTTCGATAACAAACCAATCATTATTAAAGATACGTATAACGTAGCTGGTTCTGATATGGCGCAAATCGGATGGGTAGAAGTTACTACGGAAGATGGTGCTACTGGTTACCTATGGTACTTAAAGTCTGAGCACGAAACAAGATTAAGATTCGATGACTATTTAGAAACAGCTATGATTGAAGCTGTACCTGCAGAGCAAAACTCTGGAGCTGCTGCAATCTTAGGAAGCGCAGGTGGTGCTGCTAACCCAGGTGCTGGGTCAGACGGTATTTTCTATGCGGTTTCTCAAAGAGGAAACATCTGGGATGGTGGAAATCCAGTAGCCCTAGCAGACTTTGATTCTATAATCAGTAGATTAGATAAGCAAGGTTCTATTGAGGAAAACGTTATTTTCCTTAACAGACAATTTGGATTTGACATTGACGATATGTTAGCAGCACAAAACTCTTACGGAGCAGGTGGTACTTCTTAT